>NZ_JBKHKK010000006.1:0-215440 GCF_046546555.1 Pedobacter sp. JCM 36344 | reverse complement strand
TTAAAAACAATAATTTACATAATTTAACGATCTGCATATACTAAGGTTTAAAACGAACATAAAATTCGATGCTTGCATCGAAATAGTTACGCCTTTTTTAAATGGTTTAAACAATGTTGATAACTGGAAAGTTGATACTAACCATCCGGATAAACTGCTGAGCATAGAAACAGGTGAACCACTAAACCCGAAAGAAGTAATCATGCTTTTGAATCAGATTGGATACCATGCTGAAAAGATCTAATCTTTAGGGAAATCTGCAGCAAAAGTAGTTTCCTGGCAAGTGTCAAAATCCTGGGTTAATTCATCTAGTTTTTTGCGAGCGTTTTTAAGTGCTGCAGCTCCAAGAAGTGAGAGTAATGGTAGGTTTGAGGATTCTAAAGCCTTAATAATAACTTTTGCAGTTCTAACCAGATCCCCTGATTGGTTTCCACTTTAAGCGCGTATATTCTCTTTGTTTTGTCTGGCTGTCTTTTTATAATCTTCTATAATACTTGCTGCTTCATTGGCTGATCTTCCTGTCCAATCTGTACGAAAACGTTAATATCTAATGGCTTAACTTCTTTAGCTAATGCTTCAGAGAAACCGTCAACGGCAAATTTCGTTGCATTGTAGTAGGCCAGCGCTGGAAATCCGACAAGGCCTCAATGGAAGCGACCTTGATTATATGACCACTTCTCTGTTTCCGCATTATTGATAATATGGCCTTTGCAATGTCAGTCAGTCCAAAGAAGTTTATATCAAACATTCTTCTGGTCTCGGCGTCATACCTTTCTTCTACAGCGCCAAAGTATCCAATTCCTGCATTATTTACCAGAACATCTACACGTCCAAAGATCTCCGAAATCTGTCTTACCGCGTTAGAGATATCATCTGATTTTGTAACGTTCGAAGCGAGGGGAATCACTGTGTCAGGATAAGAATTGACAATGTCCTTGATATCCTAAATGTTTCTGGACGAAACAGCGACATTATGACCGAGAGCCAATGCTTGATTTGCAAATTTACGACCGAAACCTGTTTAGCATCCTTTGATTAACCATGTTTTATTAAATATATCATCTTCCATAAAACAGAACAAATTTCTTAACAATTAGTTGACGTGAAGTAATCTTATCTTTGGTATCCCGCCTATAAATTCGTAACATTATGCCAAAAAAAAATACTAACTGGAAAGCTACTTGCTAATGCCAAACTTTAAACATTACTCATTTGATCTTTGGCTTACATTAATCAGGTCCAATCCTGCGTTCAAAATTGAACGTGCTAAATATTTTCATGCCAACTATAATTCCTTCGGTAAATCATTGGAAGAGGTAACTGCGATGTTTAGAAATGTGGATCTTATGGTTAATAGCATCAACGAGAAATCGGGCTTGAACATTGATGCTGAGGAAATGTATCTAATGGTAATTAGCATCATCAATAACTATAGTACAGACTTCTCTGCTTTAGACGTAAACGAATTGTACCTCAGTATGGAAACGCTTTTGCTAGAAAACATGCCGGTTATCTATTGCTCAGAAAGTCTAGGTGTGCTGCATCAGTTAAAAGAATCGGGGAATAGCACTGTCAGTCTCTTGAGCAACACTGGATTCATTAAAGGCATAACCTTAAGAAAGATTCTGCAGGAGTTGAAAATTGATCAGGCACTGGACTTTCAGCTTTACTCAGATGAGGTGAGGATGTCAAAGCCTAGTCCTAAGTTCTTTCAGTTAATGCTCGATACTATTGATAAGAAAAAGCATTTATCAATCGACCCTCATGAAGTCCTTCATATCGGCGATAACCCAATAGCGGATTGCATGGGCGCTGAGTCACTTGGTATAAAGTCGCTTTTAATTAATTCTAATCACCTAAAAATACATCATTTACTGTTATGATCCCCTACAGCTACTCCCTGTATAAAATTGATAATGGTATCAATTTTGGTTTTAATCCAGACGATTATAGTCGTTTTAAATTTGGCGATGACCTGGTCGCAAAGACTTTTGGGAAGTCCCTTGCCGATGGTTTTATTAAAGATTTTCTGGAAGACAGCGCTTTGAACGATCAGATTGTAGTTATTTCCAGCCCGTACTGTTTCATTCCGACGGCAACCTTCGCCATGAAGAATTACTTTGTTTATCAGCTTAATCATTGGCTCGCCGAGAATAACAAGCCAGTTGTACAGGAAGCCAAGATTCACAGAACTATTACTTATAAAGAAGATTACGGAGAATTGAATGCGGTAGACAGGCTGAAATTAATCGGCAATGACTCATTTCACATTGATAAGGATTTTCTTAAGGACAAAGTTCTTTTTTTTCTTGATGATATCAAGATAACGGGCAGTCATGAAAAGATGATTCTCAAAATGGTTAAAGAATACGGGCTAACCAATAGTATTTTTATGCTTTACTTTGCAGAACTAGTAAACAATGATATTCATCCCAATATTGAAAATTATTTAAACTATCATCAAATAAAGACTGTTTCTGATCTCGATGCAGTTGTGAAAAGTGGTAGTTTTTGTTTTAACACTAGGATTGTTAAATATATATTAAATTGCGATTTCAACAGTTTTCAGTCTTTTTTGGAACAGCAGACTGACGACTTTATTCGAAGTTTGTACAATCTTTCACTAGGAAATAGTTACCATACGATTGAGAGCTATTCTGAGAATTTTAATTTTTTAAAAAATTACATAACTAATAGAAACTATAACCTGATATAATATGGCTATTAACTTACAAAAAGGGCAAAGAGAAAATATTGATGCTCCTAAATTTACGATAGGACTGGGCTGGGATACCAATAGCTCAAGTACAGGTAGTGCTTTTGATTTGGATGCTTCGGTTTTCATGTTGAATGAAAATAAGAAACTGGTTTCAGACAATCATTTGGTTTTTTATAATAACTTGAAATCACCTGACGATGCTATAGAGCACACTGGAGACAACCTCACTGGTGATGGCGATGGCGATGATGAACAGATCAAGGTAGATCTCACAAAGGCCGACGCCAAAGTTGCAGAGATTTGTGTTGTGGTAACCATTCATGATGCTGAAGGTAGAAGACAAAACTTTGGACAAGTTAGGAATTCATTTGTACGTATCTTTGATGCATCAACAAACGAAGTACTTCTTAAATATGAATTAGAAGAAGATTTCTCTATTGAAACTGCAGTCGAATTTGGAAGGATATATAAACGTGAAGGCAAATGGAAATTTGAAGCCGTCGGAGTGGGAATGAAAGGCGGTTTGCAGGATTATTTAAACAAATATCAATAATATCATGGCAATTAATCTTCAAAAAGGGCAGCGCATAAGTTTGGAAAAAACTAATGGTAGCAAGCTTCAAAATATCTGTGTAGGCATTAACTGGGGAGCTATTGAAAAGAAAGGTATGTTTGGTTTCGGTAAAACGAAAGAAGCAGTTGACCTTGATGCTAGCTGTGCATTGTATGGTGACGCAAAAAATCTTTCAGAAGTGATCTATTTCGGTAATCTTAGTTCTAAAGACGGTGCAGTTAGACACAGCGGTGACGATTTGACTGGTGATATGGGCGGAGATGATGGGTTAGACAATGAGGTCATTACCCTCGATTTTTCAAGGTTAAACAGCAGCGTAAACTACGTCGCCTTTGTTCTGAATAGCTTTAGAGGTCATGATTTTGGTGCCATTCCTTTTGCTTCTATCAGGATTTATGAAGGCACTCCTAAACTTGTGAACGAAGTATTTGCCAAATATGACATCGCTAACGGAGCAGGTTTCGCTGGTCACGTATCTATGGTACTGGGTGTTTTCTATAAGAAAAATGGGGAATGGAAATTCAATGCAATCGGTGAACCTACGAAAGATAAAAAGCTCGAAGAAACAGTCAAAACAGTAACACAAAGCTATCTTTAAGGTCTAAATACCTGATATTACACCAGATTATGGAAACAAACGCTAATGAAAGTCAAACCATCACTCCAGTAAAGCTAGATAAAGATGGCAACGTTAACCTCACATTGATTACTCCTGAAGAGGAAACAAAGTATAAAGAAATTGGTAAGTCGCTGGAACCATCTGACGTCAATTCAATTCTAAACTATGGCTCTGACGCCCAGAATTCTATGGAGAAATACAGTAATGATTTTCTTTCTTCTGTGCGAACCTATAATAGCGGAGAAGTTGGTGGGCTGATCAATGAACTGCTTACAGAACTAAACTATATAGATGTAGGTGAGTTGGAACAAACTGGTTTCAAGGGTTTTCTGTCAAAAATTCCTTTCGTTAAAAATTTTGTTGTTGATGTCAAGAAGCTATTTCAAAAATACGACGTTGTAATCAATAATGTCGACAAGATCACTAATAAGGTTAAGGCAGGAAGGTTAAACTCTATCAAGGATAATAGTTCGCTACAAACTATGTTTGATAGCAATGTTGGCTACATCCACCAGATGGAGGAGCTAATTATCTCTGGGCAAATTAAATACGATGAGTTGACTATAAAACTTGCGGAAATGGAAGGCCGGCCTGCAGATTATCAAGATTATGAGATTGCAGATCTAAGAGATTATATTAGTCGTCTTGACAAAAGGCTAGCTGATATGAAAATCGTTCGTTTCATTATGCTACAGTCGCTTGCTCAAATCAGGATAGTACAAAATAACAATACATCCATTGCTGAGAAAGCCCAATCTATTGTGTCAACAACTATCCCGGTATGGAAAAATCAGCTAACGCTTGCTGTGGCGCTTCAGAGACAGAAGGCAAATGTGGAGATGCAGAAGAAAATTTCTGATACAACAAACACTATTCTACAGAAGAATGCGGATATGCTCAAGCAAAATAGCATTGATGTGGCAAGAGAAAATGAGAAAACAGTTGTTTCCATTGAAACCCTAAAGATGACTACTCAATCTCTAATTGACACACTTAACGAAGTTAAGCAAATCCATGAGGCAGGTGCTCAAAGCAGAAGAGTTCTGGATGGGGAATTGAAGACTTTAGAAGCTGAGCTTAAAAAGAACGTTACCCGAGTTAATTAACAGCTTAGATGGATGAACGCCATGCAAATATTTTAAAAGCTTCAAGCACAGAGATTAGCCGTTTACAGCTACTCTCTGTTTTTTTTGCAGAAGAAACACTCTATAAAATATTCTTGCGTAGTCAGGTTATCCATCAAATGTTCGACAATAATGAGGACCTTGATATCGATAAGCTTGAGATTTTCCATATTCAGTTTACAGTTAGTTTGATAGAGTTACTGCGAAAAATCAAAAAAAGTAACGAGAATAATGTCAGCTTGATCTATGATGAAATCACGCTGAATAAAGAGCTGATTGAGAAGATAAGTAATTCTGTTTTCAATGAGAAAAACTTTAATCTGGACAAGCAACAGCAATCGTTGAAAATCAATCAATCTTTGCGGAAATTATTCCGCGTACTATCTGACGATACAGAAGAGTTCCCTTTTTCTAAAAATATTAATTCTTTCGGTTCCAGATATGCGGGCGACTTTTACTTTGACATTACCGCTGATCAGCTAGGTGTGCTAATCGACTTTGATCCGAAGGATATGTATATGGGCAGCCATGCGAGTATTCAAAAAAAGCTTATGGGGCAATTGTGTAAATATGATTTTAAGACAGCGTTTTATTGCGGTTTAAAATCGGGACAACTTATTGTGGAGGTTTATAAATTTGTAGAGCGTGAGCGGTACTTTCTTTTTCTTCCAAGCAGAAATTTGTTTTTGTTCTGTGAACTAGCAGAATTAAAAGGTATAGATTTCAATAACAATCAGAGTGAGAAGGGAAGAATCATCCAGGAACTTTCCTACAAGAATGACACACTGACAAGTAGCGCCGCCGCTTTAAAAAGCTATATTCCCGCAGAAATCATTTTGTTGTTAAAAGAAGACTATAGTAAGATTTCAGATATTAATTTCCTGGATCACCTGAATAACTACGATGTACAGGCTAATATTTTAAAAGCAATGCTGAAAACCGATCTTTTTTAGCATTTTTGGCCAATAAAACTAGAGCCTAAAATAAACTATTAATAATGGATAACAATTTAATCAATCACCCTGGGGTTATAGTGGCCTTTGCCGTTTTGGTACTAGTCATGCTATTATTGGATTTAGGGGTTTTCAACAAAAAAATACATGCAGTAAGCAGCAAAGAAGCTGTTATATGGTCGGTGGTATGGATTTCCTTATCGATGGCATTTAGTGGCGTGATCTATTACGTTTCAGGATTTGAGAAGTTCACGCAATTTCAGTCGGCATACTGGATTGAAAAAGCTTTGTCGGTGGATAACCTCTTTGTCTTCATACTGGTATTTGGATTCTTTAATGTGCCTAAGGAGCTTCATCATAAGGTGTTGTTTTGGGGGATTATAGGAGCGTTGATTTTCCGAGCTATCTTTATCTTTGCAGGAGTTGGTTTAATCAATCTCACGTATTTGCCGGCTATGACAATTTTCGGGCATTCCATTCAAATTAATGTGGTGATGCTCCTATTTGGATTATTTCTGATCTATGCAGGTATAAAATCAGGCGTTAGTACTGATGACGATGATGAAGAGAAGGATTTCAGTAAAAGTGCAGGCGCACGCTTGATATACAAACTTTTTAAAGTGAGTAAAGAGTTCGACGGCGGCAATTTTTTTACCGTACAGAACGGTGTAAGAATTGCGACGCCATTATTAGTAGTGGTAGCTGTTATTGAGTTCACGGACGTTTTGTTTGCTGTAGACTCAATTCCAGCTATATTTGCAATAGCTCCAGATGATCCGTTAATTTTGTACACATCGAATATTTTTGCAATCCTTGGACTGAGAGCATTGTATTTTTTGTTAGCAAATTTCATTCATATGTTCAGTCTTCTAAAATATGGATTAGCGGTTATTCTGACATTTATTGGGATAAAAATGGTTATCGCGCCCTTTTATCACATATCTTCTCCACTCTCATTGTCTATCGTGGGAGGGGTGCTGGTTATCTCTGTTATCGCATCCTTGTTGTTTGTACCTAAGGAATCTGTGGAAGAGAAATAGCTTTGATGTTAAAAACCAATTCATTAAATTCACAACGAAATATACTAGAATACTATGCGTACAACAGGAAAAGTTAAATGGTTTAATTCTGCAAAAGGATTTGGTTTTATAACTCCCGAACAGGGAGGTAAAGATATTTTCGTGCACTTTTCGGCAATCGCAGGCGATTCATTCAAGGAATTGGCTGAAGGTGACAGTGTAGAATTCGAAATGAATGAGGGTAAAAAAGGTCCCGAGGCTTCAAATGTAACGGTTCTGTAAATTATTCAAATTTTAATAAAAAAGGGGTATGCTCAGCATTATCCCTTTTTTATTAATCTAAATCTAAAAAATGAATAGTAAAATAAGTATTCTAGGCTGTGGGTGGTATGGGTTCGCCTTGGCAAAAACTCTAGTTTCTAAAGGCTATTCCGTGAGTGGTTCCACAACAACTGAAATCAAAATTTCTCTCCTGGCGCAAGAAGGAATAAATCCTTTTCTTATAAATTTCGAGTTAGAACAGAACTATTTCGGCAGTTTTTTTTTTGAATCAGACGTGTTGATTATTTGTTTGCCACCTAAACGACATTCAGGCGAGCATACAAGTTATCCAAAAAAGATTAGGAAAATTGCCGATGCTGCTCAGCTAGGTAAAGTAAAAAAAGTTTTGATGATCAGCTCAACGTCGGTATATGCCGATGTAAATCGCGAAGTAACAGAAGGAGAGATCCCAGAGCCAGATACGGAATCAGGGATTGCCATTTTGGAGGCTGAGCAAATAATTGAAAGTTATAAATCTTTTTGTTCAACTGTGCTTCGTTTCGGTGGACTAATTGGCCCTGGTAGAAACTTAGCTAAGTTTTTTTCTGGTAAATGCAACATTGCTAACGGACTTGCGCCCGTGAATCTTCTTCACCTTGAAGATTGCGTTCAACTTACAGAACATATTTTAAACAGCGATGCTTTCGGATACACATTCAACGCTTGTTCACCAGATCATCCCACAAGGATGGATATGTACACAAAGGTTGCGGAAATTAGTGGTTTGGAAAAACCTCATTTTCTCCCAGAGCTCAGCAAATGGAAACTAATCAATGGAAACAAGGTTTCTACCCAACTAAATTATAAGTATCTGGTAAACAATTGGTCAGAATTTCTAGGCCAAGATAAGTTATAAATTAGGAGTCGGCTACTCAATAAAATATTAACTTGCTTTATAATACGATAGCCTATATATGAAATTAACGATTTGGGGAGCAGCTCAGCAAGTAACAGGTAGCATGCACCTTTTACAATTTGAGAAGTATAATGTGTTGATTGATTGCGGATTGGACTATGAAAAAGACACTTATCAGGAGGAAAATCAACATTTCCCCTTTGATCCGATCGAGATCGATCTTGTAATTTTAACACATGCCCATATTGACCACTCTGGAAATTTACCCACGTTGGTTCGAATGGGGTTTGAAGGCCAAATACTCTCGACCCCACCAACAGCTGATCTCACTGAGCTGTTGTTATTAGATTCCGTGAATATTTTTCTTAGTAAGCAACATAAACATTCCAAAGGTAGGAATAGGAGATCATCTGGTCCACAACCCCTTTATCTTCATAAACATGTGAACGAGACAATGGAACGTTTCGTCACTATTGCCTTCCATAAGGATTTCAAAGTTAACGAGCAGCTTTCAGTTACCTTTATCCCTGTTGGACATCTTTTGGGAGCGGCGGCAGTTGTATTGACAATTAAAGATGGAGAAGAACTGAAGAAAATTGGATTTACCGGTGACATAGGTAGAAAAAATTATCCTGTTTTAGTCAACCCAGAGCAGATTCCACAGGTTGACTATTTAGTTGCCGAATCCACTTATGGTGGACGATTACATAGTGCAGATACAAATCTACAAGATAAGTTAGTAGAGACCATTAATGAGACCTGTGTGAAATTTCCTGGCAGATTAATTATACCTGCATTCAGCATCGGTCGGACGCAGTCTTTGGTCTACTCATTAAATAGGATCTTCAGCGAGGGATTGCTTCCTCCGGTTAGAATATTTGTCGACAGTCCCCTTGCCAGTTTCGCAACTGACATTTATAGGAAGTATCAGCACTTATTGAACGACGAGTCTCAGGACTTTTACCGACGTAAAGGAGATGAGTTTGAATTCGACGAACTTTCGTACGTGCAAGACAAAAGAGAGAGTCTTTCAGTTTCCAATTACCATGAGCCTTGTATTATTATTTCTTCAGCGGGGATGCTGGAAGGGGGAAGGATTCAAGATCATCTATATTATAATATCCAAAACTATTATTGTACCATTCTTTTCATAGGTTACTGCGCTAAAGGTACCCTTGGAAACCGGCTGTTGAGAGGAGATTCAATTGTACGTTTAAGAAATCGGGACCTTATGGTTTATGCTACGATTAAACAAACGGATTTATTGAGCGGACATGGAGATCATAATGATCTAGTAAACACCGTAAAAACTCAGGATCCGAAGAAGATCAAAAAAGTCTTTCTTGTTCATGGCGAAATTAAAAGTATGACAACTCTTTCTGAGGCATTAGCGAAAGAAGGATACTCAGTCGAAATGCCTTTAAAGGGTGTTGGTTACGATATTTAGTTTTTAAAACTAAATATCGTATTAAATACTATACAATTCCATGCTTATAAAATCACGATTTATCTCATTTTAGTTACAATTAATCATACAGGTAGAGCATTGATTCGTAAGGAAATTATGTCAGATAGTTTTTCTCTGTTCGCTTTCTCAAAATTATTACGTACTGCACTTCGTTCAATAATACGAACGTTTATATTTAAATACGATAAGATGAAATCAAGATTTACAAAAGCGGCAATGTTATT
The DNA here is from genome assembly GCF_046546555.1 of Pedobacter sp. JCM 36344. NCBI lineage: Bacteria > Pseudomonadati > Bacteroidota > Sphingobacteriia > Sphingobacteriales > Sphingobacteriaceae > Pedobacter > Pedobacter sp. JCM 36344. Next base: position 205,563 of record NZ_JBKHKK010000006.1, on the reverse strand, counting down.
TTCCTTAGTAGGGTGATCGTCGCAATTATTTGCATAAGATGATGCAAAAGACTCGGGCGATAGATTCTCGAGAAAGGATTTCCGTACTTGGTCAATTGGACTAAATGGAGGTATGTTAACGCACTTCACTCCGTTTAATAACAGAACTAACGGTGACTTTAACACGCCATACGAAGCTTGGAGTTATGGTGGATATATAAAAAACAGACTTTACCAGGATTTGGTGTTCAAGCAGACTTTCTTGCTGGAAAAGTTGAGGGTGGAAGACCAAATGCAGGTATACCTGCTAACGCACGATTTACTTCAACAATTGACTGGTCCGCCGCAGTACTCGCAAACATGAGCTTAAACCAGAAGAGAAATGTTTTGTCTCCGTATTTGACCGCTGGTGCTGGTTATATGTCATCAAGTGCCAATACAAATGCAAGTAATGGTGCAAACACTGGATTTGGAGAAAACTGGTTCGTTCCAATTGGTGCTGGTTTTAAATTAGGAGTTTTAAAAGGAGTCAATATCGACTTAGGTTACACTGTAAACTTCATGAAAGATAGAAACTTCGATGGTGTAAATAGCCTAGCTAATGATAGGTTCTCGTATGCTCACTCTGGTGTTGAGATAGCTTTAGGCAGAAAAGGAACATCACAATTACAGAATTACAGTGCTATTGCAGCATTACGTGAAGCAAGTGCTGCGGAAAGTGCTGAATTGAAAAGACAATTAGCGATGTCAGAAGAGGCTGCTCGACGAGATAGAGAGGCTCTTACTGCTAAATATGCTCAGGAAATGGGTGACGACGATGGTGATGGGGTAGCAAACAAGTTTGATAAATGCCCAGGAACAGATGCGAATACAGTTTTAGACGGGGCAGGATGTGCATTAAAAGTACCAGCACAGATTGTTAGAGAAAAAATTGTAATCACTAAAGCAGATCGTAAAGTAGTTGATGAAGCGATAAGAAATTTAGAGTTTGACTTAGGAAAAGCGACTTTACGCTCGACTTCAAATTTAACACTCGATAGAGTAGCAGCGCTTTTGGTAGAGAAAAATTTTAGCTTGAAACTTGCTGGTCATGCAGATAATGCAGAATCTGTTAAAACTTATCTAGTTTCTCAAGGCGCTAATGCATCTATAATCGAGGCTACTGGATACGGATTTAATCAACCAATTGCAAGTAACAAAACAGCAGACGGTCGTCAGAAAAACCGTCGTGTTGAGTTTACTTTATATTAGTACAAACCCGTGGTACTGAATTAGGTTCAAAAGTACGCAATACACTTTTAGGTGACACATAATAAACTGAGCCTGTATCCAAACCGATGCAGGCTCAGTTGTTATTACCAAACTTAACATCAGCTTCTTTGTTAGTTAAACATATCAAAGACACTACTATGGAAACTTCAAAACAACCGTTAAAAAATTATCCAGAAATAAAGATCGACGAGAGACTCAATCTTGGCCTCGACGCTGACCAGTCTTCTGATGAGCAGAACAATCAACATAACAGTGACAACGATCAGGTATCGGGTAATGGGAGTATTCAAGTTTATTCGCCTCTAGACGATAAATAGGAAGTTTGGCATCATTTTTTCTTACAGGTAGGTATTACATATCAAACTACAAGAACATGAAACAGATATTTTCAGTATTAGGAATCGCGGTGATGCTTTCAGCATGTACCTACAATGCAAAGAAGGAAGAAGCAGCGAAGCAACAAGCAGTCGCAGCAATTAAAGATAGTTTGAAATTAGACAGCTTTAAACGGACTGAGACAGAGCGCGTAGCTCTAGCAGCAAAACGGGTCGAAGACGAAAGGGTAGCAGCAAGAGTAAGGGAAGAAAAACGCGAACTGTTACTTGCAGAACGTAATGAAGCGGCTCCGGCACCTAGAACTTACAGCCAATCCGAGACTGCAACTAGAAAAAAAGGATGGAGTTCTGCAGCAAAGGGTACATTAATTGGAGCTGGGGCAGGCGCTTTGGGTGGCGTGCTCATTGATAAAAAGGATGGTAGAGGTGCAATCATAGGCGGACTTGCTGGCGCTGGTGCGGGATACTTAATTGGACGCGATAAAGACAGAAAATCTGGCAGAGTAACACCAAAAAACTAATTTCAGCACCTAGTTTTTCATAAAGAGCTATTTAATCAAATAAATAGCTCTTTTTTTGCGCTCTTTTTTAGTTAAAGTTTTTTTTGCAATTCAACTTGTTCAAATATTTCGTATGTTCGTTACAGATTAAGTGGAACCTATTACGTGCTTAAATAATTCGAATGGCTAAGAAACAGATATTAGTTGTGGATGATGAAGTTAGCATACTTAAGTTGTTGAATTTTGTCCTGGCTAATGATTATGATCTGATCATTAAAAATAGTGGAGTAGAGGCGCTAACATGGTTAGAAGAGGGGAATTCTCCTGCTTTAATTCTCTCAGATTTGGAGATGCCATACTTTGATGGTAGTTCATTTATTCATAACCTAAAAATCAGTGGATTCTATCGTGATACTCCAGTGATTATACTCTCCGGAGCCATTAATCTGGAAGAGCGTGTCTCTCAGATGCCGTTTAAACTTGATGCATATATTCCAAAGCCTTTTAATCCCGTGCAGCTAAAAGAAGCCATTTCAAATGTTTTCAAAAAATATGAGACCGTTGGAAACTAAATACACTATGCAAAACAGTCAACATTCCATAGCACTACTCTTTTCTTCTCCTACATTTGAATCGGACCTTTTACCACAGCTTTGTTCTAACTTCGCCGTACACGCCGAGTCTAATGTTAGTTCACTTGAAAGCTATTTGAAAGAACAATCTTTATTTAGCTTGCCAGATGTAATTCTTCTCGAAGTTGATGATGAACTAAGGTGTTTTGATTTTGTGAGAATGTTAAAAGGCAACGCCTTGTTGAAAGGGCTTGTTATCATTCTGTTAACTAAAGATAAGAAAGATGGCATCCGAAAGTTAGCTATGGATCATAAGGTTAATGACCTCTATGTTTATCCTATACCTGTAAAGGATCTTTGTGAGCGTGTTATTTTTCTTGTCAAATTTAAGTTGATCAAACCTCAACTTGCAGATTTATCTAAAATTGATTATAGCTATAAAATCCCTGTATTTAAGCGGGTATTTGATATCGCAGTTTCTGGCTCTGCCTTGCTAGTACTTTCACCATTATTTTTAGTTGTTGCGGCGGTTATTGCAATTGAGTCAAAAGGGCCTGTAGTCTTCAAAAGTAAAAGAGTGGGTACCGGTTATAGAGTGTTTAATTTTTATAAATTTAGATCTATGCGATCTGGAGCAAGTGACGAATTGAAAGACCTTGGTGATCTGAACCAATACAAGGGGGAAGATGCATCAAAAAGTGTTTTTGTTAAACTTAAGAATGATCCGCGCATCACTAAGTTCGGCGAATTTATAAGAACGTACTCAATTGATGAGCTCCCTCAGCTGTTTAACGTCTTAAAAGGCGACATGTCTCTAGTAGGTAATAGGCCCTTACCATTATATGAAGCAGAAATGCTGACCTCAAATGAATGGACTATGCGATTTTTGGGGCCTGCTGGCCTGACTGGTTTATGGCAAGTGAGTAGGAGGGGTAAGGCGGATATGTCAGAACGTGAACGCAAAAGACTAGATAACTTTTATGCCCAAAATCATTCTTTCTGGCTGGACTTAAAAATTTTGATGAAAACCTTGCCTGCGGCAGTACAAAAAGAAAAGGTCTAAAACCTTGGTTATATTATTTGTCATCGCAATTTTGTCTGGTAATATTGACACCATTTAAAATCACATCAAATTCTGTGCGTCTGTTTAATTGTTGATACTCTTCAGGACACGCAACGCCATCATAACACCTGTTGACCAATCTTGTTTTACCGTAGTATTCTACTTTAACTCGTGAAGAAGATATTCCTCTTGCCACTAGGTAGCTCTTAGATTCCTCAGCTCTTCGCAATGATAAACTTCTATTGTAGGCTTCAGATGCACGGCTATCACAATGACTGGAAGTGATCACAGTAATCTCAGGATACTTATTCATCATTACAACTAATTCGTCTAGTGCTGGTTTAGCATCTTGTCGGACGTAAGATTTGTCCAGGTCATAATAGATTTTCTGAACAGCGAAGATGCGTTTTAGCGAATCACAATTGTTCAATACATACTGCTGTATGTTTTCAGTTTTAAATAGATAAAGGTCTCGTTTAATGACGGTATCCTTTTCTATCCCAATCGAGGAAACAAAACTAATCTGATTAACATAGCCCAGTTTCTGTGCCGTCAGTTCGTAGTCCATTTCTAAAGGCAATTCTCTAGAGAATTCAGCTTTCGCATTGGTACGTAAAGTATCAGTTCCATCGAGGTGACGCATTAAGAGGCGACTACCAGAAAGAGGGAGTTTCGTTCTACCATCTCTAATAGTTCCTTGAAATAGGACAACATGAGATGATTTCTTGAAGCTGTAAATATCGTCATTCCCTCTGCGATTAGAGCTCAAATATCCTGATTTACCATCAGCCGCTCTAATTAAACCAAAGTCATCTTTAGATGTGTTAATTGGAGACCCCATGTTCTTAATATCTCCAACTGGTTTCATTTCCTTCATTTGGACTTCAAAAACATCCAAACCTCCCAGACCAACGTGGCCTGTTGAGGCGAAGAATAAGTTGCCCTTTTGATCAAGGAAGGGGAACAGTTCATTTCCTTCGGTATTTATCTTTTTACCAAGGTTTACAGGTCTTGTCCATTGTCCATTTCCAGAACGTACACAGTAATATAAATCAGAGCCCCCGTAACCACCTGGCCTGTCTGAGGCAAAGATCAAGATTGTTCCGTCTTTATTCAAAGCAGGGTGTCCGGTAGAAAATTCGTCACTGTTGTATGGGAACTCAGTAATCCTACCTAGGTCATGGCCTGATACTGTATACATTTTAAGCTTATTTACGCCGTCCGCACTCGTTCTCGTTGTGCCCTTGTAATAGTTGTTACGTGTAAAAATGATCGATCCGTCCGGGAAAACAGCTGCAGAGCCATCATGGAACTTCGAATTCAGTGCACCCTTTAATAATGATAGGTTTAAATTCTTTTCAAGAAGAAGAGCCATTGTATCGCGCTCTAATGAGTTGTTGTAGTTTCCGATCGTCTTGGTGTCATTACTTGTAGGCGCTGTATCATCATCATTAAACCTATAGTTCTTATCATTTTTGCTTCCAGCGACGGACATTAGGCTATCTGGATCAATTACCTTAATTTCTTTTAATGTTGGAATGGTATAAAGTTTAGAAAAAGGAGTGTTATCCCATTGAAAGATACGTCTGGTGAATTTTTTGGTAGAGCGGTTGCTAGTAAATATAAGGCCGTCTTTGTAGTAAATGGGGGAATAGTCAGATCCTTGCGAATTCAAATTGGTAAATCCTACCTTCCAATTGCCCAAGTTCTTGCTCAATTGATTTAGGTTAGAGGTAGAGAAGGCTGCTGCGCGCTTATCCGTTGGTATCAATACATAGTATTTTCTGTACAAAGCTTCCGAACGTTCATACTGTTGATTATTAGCTAATGCTTCAGCATAATAAAGGAACCATTCAGGTTTAGCGGAGGGCTGTTTAGTTAGTTTTTCATACCAATACATCGCCTCTTCATAGTTTTTGATCATTTTAAAGCTGTAAGCGATCATTTCCTGAGCTTTAAAATTTGACGTATCTGTGCTAAGGATAGGGCTTAATTCTTTGATGGCAGAAACATACCTCAAAGAATTGAATTCAGCAGTAGCTCTTGTTAGATCCGCCTCTTTTTTAGTCTGGGCAAACACAGTAATTACTGCGAATACACAAATAAAATAAAGAGTGGCTAATGCCTTATAGATTATTGAGTTCGTCATCATATTTTAGAAGTATCTGGGAGATAATATTTTACCACTACTGAAGCCAAATTCATACCTGAGCATTATTTCGTGACTACCAGAGTTGAAGTTCCTAAGTGCGGTGGTGCTATAGTCATAGCTATAACCTACTCTGATCTGAGGGGTGGCTTGAACCTCAATCAACCCGGCTACATCGGCATTGGTTCTATATTGAGCACCTATACCAACAATATCTTTTATCCAAAGTGTAGCGTTGATATCCCCTTGTATGGGTGCACCATTGACTCCCTTAATAAGAAATGAAGGTTTGAATTTAAAATCATCACTCAGATCAAATACATAACCACTAGAGAAAAATAAGTGCATGGCTTGAGTTTGTCTAAAATCTAAATTATTAGTAGTGTAATTGGTAAGCCTATTTTTTACCAAATCCTGAACTGATAGTCCGATGAAAAACCTGTCCGAATTATAATAAATTCCGGTACCAAAGTTCAACAGTAATTTATTAACATTATATGCAAATGCAGGGTCGTAAGTATTGGTATTTAAATTAACGCTATTATAATCAGCGCGAAACTGATTAACACTACCTTGTAACCCAAAAGCGAGCGTTCCCTCATTTAATCTTATCCGGTAAGCGGCACTAACCACTGCACCAGTTGTTTGAGTCACACCTAGTTTGTCTGAAAATAGCTGCAAGCCCACGCCTAATCTCTTCTCAAGAAGAGGAGCATCCAGAGTTAGCGTTCCTGTTCTTGGAGCACCATCAATACCCGTCCATTGATTCCTGAAAAGGGCTGTAGCTGAGGTAACATTCCTGCTCCCAGCATATGCCGGATTGATGGCAAGTGTGTTAAACATATATTGGGTGTACATGGCATCCTGCTGGGCCTTTACACTTAATGAGGTCACTAACAAGCAGCCAATAAGTATGATTTTATTTATTCGTTTCATGTTATCTATTAATTGTAAGGACTCCCACTTTTCTATCTTTTCCATCAATTATAATCGTGTAGTAGTACGTACCTACAGGGACTTCACTACCAACATAAATACCCTCAGTTGTTCTACCATCCCATGTATTTTTGTAATCCTTTGAGCGATAGATTCTATTTCCCCATCGGTTATAAACTTCAAGATTAATAACTTTACTTAGAGCGTTCTCAATCACGAAGAAGTCATTGATTCCATCGCCATTCGGAGAGAAGCCACCAGGAATCTTCATTGGCTCTTTTAAAAGAGTTACTTGAGTGAGTTCAGATGGACTAACATCACCAGGTTTTGCAGGGTCGGGATCAGGAATTAGGCCATTTGTAGATTGATCTTGTGTTAATGTTCCCGTATTTACGCCGTAGCCTTCTGCAATCGCGAAATTGTTAAAAGTCCCTTCTTCAGTATCTAGAACAAGTCTTAAACTTAGTGTAATAGTTTCTGTAGCATTGGCTGCAAGAGTGCTGCTGTTCAATAACAATCCAGTAGCGTTTAATCCGCTATAAGCATTGTTTATTCTTAAGGTTCCAGTAGCAGATGCACTTAATACTTCAACTATTGTACCGGGGAATGCGAGTGCTAAGTTATCTGATAACGCCACTCGTTCTAATCCAAAGTTGCCGTAGTTTTTAAGTGTGAAAGTATAAGTTAAATTGTATGTTCCATCCAAGTTTCTTATCAATGTTTTAACCGCCTTAGCCAGACCAATCTTCGCAGGTGTACTGACAGTAACCGTCACTATTGCGGGTTGAGATTCATTGCCATTGGCATCTCTTATTATGTAAGTAAAATCGTCAGGACCAGTGTAACCGGCATCAGGGGTATAGATTGGTTTGCCAGTTACTGGATCAGTACTGATCCTCCCATGCGCGGGCTGTTTGGTAATAATATATGAGCCTCCAGTTGGTACAGGTATATCAACTAGCTTTGGAGTTTCAGCATTGACAGGTAAAATTATATTTGGAGTAAGCAATACAACAGTTGGAACCTGAGGAGTAACATCTCCAGGAGTAATTGGATCGGGCGATAAACCGTCAGTTGAAATATCCATTGTTAATGTTCCTGTTCCAGCAGCAAAACCTTGTGTAAGGGCGCTGTTTACGAAAGAACCACCAGTTTGATTAGCTGCTATGCTAACTTCAAGTTCTACTTGCTCTTTCTGATTAGCGGCAAGTGTACTAGTTGTTAATAGCATTTCTTTAACTGCTCCTCCATTAAATAAGGTATTAACCCTCAAAGTTCCTGAAGCGTTCAGTCTTGTTATAGTGAATGCTTTACCGGGAAAGGCTCCGGCAAGATCGTCAGTCAAACTTATTTTTTCTAATGCAACATCTCCAAGATTCAAGATATTAAAGAGATAAACCAGCCTATAACTACCGTTTGGATTTCTAACGGTAGATATCAGGCTTTTCGCAAGACCAATTTTTGCAGGTCTGGTTACCGTGATAGTAACTTTTCCAGGTGTAGATGTCACACCATTTGGATCTTTGAGAGTATAGGTGAAGTCGTCAGGGCCAGAATAATTTGGTGTTGGTGTGTAAATAGGTCTACCCGTAGACGGATCTGTAGTGATCGTTCCATGTTTAGGCGGAGTTACAATTATGTAAATGCCACCAGGCTGCACAACAGGAATTGGCACAATGACAGGTGTTCCTGTAGTTGCTGGCAAAATTATGTCTGGTGCAGGAACAACGGGATTGATCGCTACTGTAACATTAATTGGGTCAGACTCAATACCATCAGTAGTTCTCAACTTATAAGTAAATACATCATTGCCAGTGTAACCTGTAGTTGGAACAAAAACTGCATTTCCTGAACCATCAATAGAAACCATTCCATGAGCTGGGTTTGAAACAATAATAGGAGTTGTTCCCAAGCTACTTGCATCATTATTTTTGATAGTAATTGTTACCGTAGTGTTTAACGGTGTTGTTACGTTATCCGCTGTTCCTACTGGTTTAACATTTACCGTAACTGTAATCGGTGTTGATTCCAGACCGTTCGCATCTCTTAACTTGTAAGTAAAAGTATCCTTACCAGAGAAGGCGTCGAATGGAGTATAGACAGGCAGGTTATTCCCATTTAAGGCTACGGTTCCATTTAAGGGCGGTCCCACAAGAACAACCGTAGTTCCCGTTTTACTCAAGTCATTATCTTTAACAGGAATAGTTACAGGAGTTTTAGCAGGTGTTGTGGCCACATCAGGAGAGCCGGCCGGGTTTGAAGTAAGTGTGACAGTTATGGGATCAGAAACCAATCCGTCAGGTGTTCTTAGGGTGTATGTAAATACATCCGTACCTGTAAAGCCAGCATTAGGAGTATAGGTTACAATACCTGCAGAATTTACAGAAACTGTACCAGATGCTGGTGTCGTATTAATTACAACCGTCGTATTTTGTTTGCTTGGATCATTTGCTTTTACGTCGATTTGCGTAACTCCGGTAACTGCACCAACATTATCAGGCAATCCTACAGGTTTGACGTTTACGATTACAGTAATCGGGTCTGATTTCGCTCCATCAACAGTAGTTAGGGTGTAGGTAAAAAGATCTTTGCCTGAAAAGTCTGTAGCAGGAGAGTATAAGACTTTGCCATCACTGCCTACTGTAGTAGTACCATTTGCTGCTGGCCCTACCACTGCAACAGTTGTCCCAGTTTTACTTACATCATTATCTTTCACGCTAATAGTGATCGGAGTATTAGTAGGGGTAGTCACTTCATCGTTCGTACCGACAGGTTTAATGGTAATAGCGACAGTAATAGGATCTGAATCTAGTCCATCTGCAGTTCTTAGAATGTAGGTGAAACTATCAGGGCCAGCATAACCGGCAGTAGGAGTAAAAGTTACTACTCCGGTAGTATTGTTAAGTGCAAGCGTACCATGAAGAGGTGGAGTTCCTAAAACTACAGATGTTCCAGTTTTGCTAAGGTCATTGGCTTTAACAGGGATAGCCACAGGTACATTTATAGGGGTAACTACTACATCGTTAGTTCCTACTGGTCTTACGTTTATCGTAACAGTGATCGCATCAGACTCAAGTCCGTCAGCGGTTCTCAATAGATAAGTATAAGTTTCTTTTCCTGAGAAACCTGCATTTGGAGTGTAAGTGACAGTATTCGAGGAATTAACAACAATAGTTCCGTTAGTTGGAGGAATCACAGGGACAACTGTTGTACCTGTTTTACTTGGATCATTGTCTTTTATAGAACTGGTTAAAGGAACCCCTGCTATAGTCGTTCCTATGTCTGCAACCCCAGTAGGCCTTACACTTACACTTACTGTGATTGGATCAGATTCGACACCCCCCGGAGTTCTGAGTTTGTAAGTAAAGGGATCGCGACCGCTAAAACCAGCATTCGGAGTGTAGGTTATGGTATTGTCTGGATTTACCACTATAGTTCCATTAACAGGAAGCGTTGCTTCTACTACTGTAGTTCCTGATCTGCTAGGGTCATTATTGGCAACAGGAATTACTATTGGAGTACCAGCAAGTGTAACTGCGTTATCATTTGTACCAGTTGGCCTTACACTTACCCCAATTGATACGGTAGCAAAGTTTGAAACTAATCCTCGAATATCCTTTACAGTATAAGTAAAAGCATCAGACCCGGAATAGCCATTATTCGGAGTGTAAAGAGCAATGCCGGTTGCTGGGTCAACGAAAACAGTTCCGTTTGAAGGAGGGCTTATAATCACAACTGAACTGACATCAATTGTTTGATTTCCTTCAGGATCAGTATCGTTATCCAAGATAGGAATATTGAAAGGCGTGTTAAGATTAGTACTCACCACATCGTTAACCGCATTTGGTCTTCTATTAACATTAACAACTACATCGTCACTTGTAGAACAGCCACCAGATACTGTTACTGTCCATCTAAAGGTGTAAACACCACCTATTAGATTACTTGCGATGGTATTAAAGACAGCATTATTTGCGAAAACAGCTGCGCTTGGACCTGAAACTTGAGTCCATATGCCAGTGTTGCCAGCACCAGGATTATTTCCTGCAAGTGGGGTAGATACCGAAGGAGCGGCAAAGTTTATAAATATATCTGCACCTGCATTTGCAACGACAGATGGCACAACATAATTTACTGTGAAGGTAGCATTAGAGGAGATCACACCAAAGTTGTCCGAAATAGTATATGTTGTAGAGACAGGGCCTGTAAAAAATGATGAGGGCACAAAAGTTATTGTTCCATCATCATTTGCCGTGAACATGCCCTTGCCAACTACGGTTGAAGTTTTTTGTAATCCTGCTGTTGATGGATTAAGATCAATAGTGTTTTTTTGAATAGAACCTCCAGCATTGTTTGAAACATCGTTTGCCGTAACATCAAAGGATACTTGATTATTTGGGCAGCCATTTACGGCATCATTATTTGCTGTCGGGGCAACTAACCCATTCACGTCATAAACAGAAATCGCAACGTTTCTTACCTCATGAAAATTAGTATTGTCGCCTGTAGAGGAAGCAAAACCATATTTTAGATTGGATGGGGCTGCGGTAGTATAGGGATACCGGTCAATCATTGTAACGGTATTAAGACCATTTGGCCCCCCCTGTGTCAATCTCACTGTTACAAAATATCCTCCAGCTGGATTTGGCTCCATTTCTATGAAAACTTTTCTGTAAGCGTCAGAGGTAGTTTCTGGAAATCGACGAGAATCGTTACCTGCAAGGGGGATTCCTTTGTCGGCCGTTCTAACTGTTGTTAAAAATGGATAGTTCGTAGGAGTAAGTGCATCGCCATTTCCTTTACCTCTTAGAGTAATGGATCCAGCCATAAAGCCAGTTCCTCCTTGTCTACCCTCAGTTGGGTTGGAGAAGTTACCATATTCATCTAGACCAACACCTATATATCCTCCGCTAACGCCAACGGATGTCGGTGTAGTTTTTGTGTATTGAGCGTATCCTAAAGATCCACCGAAACCGCCAATAGTGAAAGGATTCGCGTTAGAATCGAACAAGAAAAAACTAATTCCATCAGCTCCGTTTCCACCATATATGTAGTATTCAAATTCGACTCTTAATCCTCTTACTGAAGGAAATGAAGACGTACTATATGCAAACCCCTTCTGATCTCTTGAGGCATTGGTTAACCTTAGATATCCATCGCCCTCAGGATCAATTGGCGTACCTCCTGTTTCGGAACTCCCGCCAGCAGTTAGGAACGCTGAAGGCGCCCCTCCAACTATAATTCCATTACGGCTACTTGTTCGGAAACTTTCAAAATAAGGAAATTGAGCAAAAGCGGACGAATATCCTATCGAAAAAAAGATAAAAAGTACAAGATAACGTATAAGTCTAATCATATAATGAATTGAGATAATTTACAACAAGATTCATCCTACCTTTTACCAAAAATAGCGCCACTAAACAAAATGTGTTCCAATTAGTTATATTTAGCATAAAAATTCCATAAATATAGCAACAATCCGGAAATATTTTTACGCCACTTAGAATCCAAAAAACTGCAACGTGCAATATTGTCCCACATTATTGAAATAAATCCCCGTTAGTCAACTTTTTCCCAGACCTTGGTCTTTAAATTATATTGTTTTATAAGTCTGGCAGGATTTCCTGCGACTACAGAAAATGGCGGTACATCTCGAGTTACAATAGATCCCGCAGCGATAACACTATGTTTACCTATATGAACACCCGATGTAATTACAACGTTTGCTCCAATCCAACAGTCATCATCGATCTTTATTAATTTTTTATTTATGGGTTGTTTTGAAATGGGTAAATCAAGAGATTGAAAATCATGATTTAAACCACTTATGACAACATACTGCGCAATAATTGTATTGTTTCCAATTTCTACGGGACCAATTATAACATCGCCAATTCCAATAAAGGTATTGCTTCCAATTAAAACATTTCCTACCCCATTATTTATTGTTGTAAAGTCTTCAATTATCGATTTCCTTCCAAGATGGAAATCGTTAAAAGGGAGCACATCAAGACGACTAGAAGACCTTATTATACTGCCTTTTTCTCGAGTATGGTAAAATGGATTTAGAAACCATTTTACCCATAATCTTGGTCGAGCCTCATTGCTTGGTATTAAAAGCCAATGAATCACCTTCTTTAACTTAGGCTTACTTTTGAGAATGTTGAATAGTCGTCTCATGTTAATAAGTTTATCCAGAACAATGTAGCAAAATTTAAAGTTGTCATTTATATTTGAATTTTACTACATAATCTATGAATTGCAATCCAAAATTGGTGTTATCATTAGGTTTGGTAATATTCGCTTGTTCAAGACCACTAGCCTTATTTGCTCAACAACAACAGAGTATACTTCCAGAAATCTCTTACTTGTATGTTGAAAAGCTTATCGCTGCCGCAAGAGAGAATTACCCTAGAATCAAGTCTTTAACAAGTCAGGTAGAAGTGGCAAAACAAGATTTGAATGCGGCCAAGATTTCTTGGCTTGACCCATTTTCCTTTCAATATGTCGGGCGAAATAATCAGAGTCAATCCCCGCCTGTTGTAAACGTTACAAATACTGACCTATTAACAGGTTATCAATTTGGAGTTAGTTTCAACCCAGGATCTTTGTTAGCTAAGCCAAGTAATGTTAAAAAGGCAAAAGAACAGGTTAATGTAGCAAAGTATACGAAAGAGGAATATTTGCTTACATTAGAAGCAGAAGTTAAAAGAAGGTATTTCGCATATTTACAGGCACAAAAATCCTTGTTGCCATTTAATAATGCATTATTAGACGCCGAAACTAGTTTCAAAACAACTAAGATCGCCTACCAAAAGGCTGAAGTTACAATCGAGCAATATAACTCCGCTTCAACATCATACTACTCCGCTTACCAGTCTAAATTACAGGCCGAGGTGGCTTTTATATCTGCTAAAGCGCTTTTAGAGGAATTGACGGTTAAAAAATTAGAAGAGATAAAATAGATGGATGAATTTTATAAATTTTTAGCGGTTCTAAGGAAATATAAGTGGGTACTCATTATCGTACCCATTGCAGCTATTTTGGTAACCTATTTTTTGGTAAGAAGTCAACCTAATACGTACATATCACAAGCACAACTATCAACAGGAATTGCAGATGATAAGCAAAACACTGTTTTTAATCAGAGTTTGCCAGGCGATCAGGTAAATCAGGAATTTGCCAACTTGATCGAGATGGTTAAGATGAAGAAGGTCTTAGATCAGGTTTCCTACCTTTTGATCTTAAATGATCTTAATTCACAAAAGGTTTTCAGGGAACCAAGTAGTTTAATGAAAACTGTTAATGAAGATGCAAGAAGACATGCGGCAGAGGTAATTCAAGTTAAATATAATAATGCCGAAAGCTTAAATCCTAATGATCCTGATCAACTGGGAATGATAAATCTTATTCAATCAATGAGATATGACAGCGGGTCAATTGGTAATAGCGTTTCAGCAATGCGTTCTGGAAGCAGTGATTTTTTAATTATACAGGCTGAATCTGATGGGCCTGAATTGTCAGCATTTATAGCAAACAATGTCTCAACAGAATTCATTAAAAATTATTCAAATGTTGTTAAACAAAATCAGCATAAGGCTATTAATTACTTAAATGAACTGCTGGTTCAGCGTACAGATACCTTGTCCAAACGAATGACGGATTTAAGAAGTTATAAAATCAGGAATCGTGTATTAAATCTCGATGAACAATCAAAGCAGCTTTATACTAGTATTTTAGAATATGAAACAAAGAAACAAGACGCTATCCAGACTACATCATCTTATGCAGGCGCACTTAATGAAATAGATAATAAATTTAATCCCAGTGAGCGAAAATACTTAGAATCTGCAATTTCGAAAGTCAATCAGGACATTGCTTCCATAAAAAATGAGATTAGTTCGTTATATGATGCGCAATTACAGTCGGATTTCGAGCCAAGATACCAGGTGTCAATGGATTCACTAAATGTGCTTTTAGATCAGAAAATTCATCAAGCATCTGATCAGTATCTGGTAAATCCACTTGCGAGCAAGCAGGAACTGATGGCACAGAAAATAAGATTAGAAATACAGCTAGATTTATCCAGATACAGTATGAATGCCTTGGAAAATGAGCTAAATAGGCTGAATTTACGGTTTGACAATATGGTGCCAAAAGAGGCAGATGTCCAAACATTGGAGATGAACGTGGATATCGCTACCAAGGCTTACATGGATATACTAAATAAATATAATGAAACAAACTTAGAAGCCGCCTTTTCTCTAAAGCTTAATATTATTCAGAATGCAATTCCTGGAAGCTCACAGCCGTCAAAGAAGATGCTACTCATATTATTAAGTGGTGTAATAAGCGTTGCATTATGCTTGGTGTTTCTCTTCGTGTTATATTATTTAGACAATACCGTCAGGACATCCACAGAACTTGCCAACAAGACAGGTATTGCAGTTTTAGGAGGGCTGAACTACATGAACCATTCAACGTTAAGTCTCCGTGAAATTTGGAATGATCAAAATGTTTCCAGTGACCTCATGCACTTTAAGAATCAACTTCGTTCTATCAGATATGAAATTGAAAGAGATTTAATAGGAAATGTGGTGGTTCTAACGAGCTTGACTCCATTGGAAGGTAAGAGTTTTATTTGTATGAATCTAGCCGCCGCTTTGATGGTTACTTACAAAAAAATTCTAATTATCGATGGCAACTTCCTTAACTCTAGTATTAGTACTGATTTTACTTCTAATCTCTACCTGGAAGATTTCATGAAAGATAGATTTTTTTTGGAACGTGGAAACGAAAATGCTTCGATCACCATTTTAAAAAATAAGGGAGGTGATAATTCTCTTGTGGAGGTGACCACCGAAGAGAAAATTAAAGATAAACTGAAATTTGTAAAAAGTATTTATGATTTAATCCTTATTGATACTACTGCTCTTAGTGTTAGTAATCAAGCTAAAGAATGGATTTCCCAAGCAGATGTGGTGGTGGGCATTTTCAGGCATGGTAAAATCCTTAATGAAAGAAAAATGCTTACCGTAAAGTTTCTTAAAGAGACGCAAATATTTAAAGGCTGGATCTTAAATAAACAAAGTCATTCGGATAAATCATGACCATTTTATTAACTTTATGGTTCTTTTTTCAATTTCTAATTGGCTTTAATCTTGTTTTTCCAGGACTACTGTACCTCTTGTGGAAACTAACGCACAGGCGTCGGGTAACTGGCTTTGCAACTTCCCATCCTGATTACGCCATAATTGTCACAGCTTATCAATTCACTAATAGCCTTCCAGGGGTAGTCCAATCTGTTCTGGCCCTAGATTATGATAATTATTTGGTGTACATAGTGGCGGACAACTGCGATATTTCAGGTCTTGATTTTAATAGTGACAAAGTGGTATTGTTACGACCACCAAATGTTTTAGGAAGTAATACGAAGTCTCATTTCTATGCTATGAGCCAGTTTAAAAGGAACCATGATTTTTTAACTATCATAGATAGCGATAATCTGGTAAATTCCTCTTACATAGCTCATCTTAATAGGACGTTTTCTGAGGGATATGATGCGGTACAGGGCTTAAGAGCTGCAAAGAATTTAAATGGTACAATTGCATGCCTTGATGCTGCAAGAGATATCTATTATCATTTTTACGATGGCAAGCTCTTGTATGAAACAGGATCATCGGCAACTCTTTCCGGCTCAGGTATGGCTTTTAGTTGCGCACTTTATAGAGTTTTTCTTAAAGAAAATGATGTTAAAGGAGCAGGATTCGATAAGGTATTACAAGCCTGGATTTTGAAGAAAAATAAGAGGATTGCTTTTAACGAGTATGCCATTGTTTATGATGAGAAAACCTCCAAATCTGATCAGCTTGTACAACAACGTAGCAGATGGATCAATACTTGGTTCAAATACTTTAGACTAGGATTTGATATTCTATTTCTCGGTGCGAGAAACTTTAGTAAAAACCAGATACTATTCGGTATCACCCTACTTCGGCCACCACTATTTATTTTTCTATTTTTATCGTTTCTATTATTTTTAATAAACGTAATTACGGGGTACTACACTGTTGCCATTGTTTGGATTTTGGCCTTATTGACATTCGTCGTTTTTTTCCTCGTATCCCTTTTAAGTTCCAAAACCGATAAACGTATTTATCAGTCATTAATAAATATACCACAATTCGTATTTTACCAAATTCTCTCTTTGCTGAAATCAAAGAATGCAAACAAAATATCTGTAGCCACAAAACATTACCATATAGATGATACAGAACTCAAACAGAGAGAGAAGTAAATTATGAGAACTGAACCTGTAAATCTAACTGAAAAGCGAAAATTCCTTTTTAAAAAATGGAATAGAATTATTGCAACACTCGTTGTACTCTTCCTAATGCTCTTCTTTTTCATTAAAATAGTTTTTTTATGATTGGAACAAAAAGCAATTTCTTTTCTGAATCTGAAAACTGGATTAAGGTAAGTGCCATAATTGTAATTTTAGTATCCTGTATCGGATTGCCCATTGTAGCATCAACTGTTGGATCAGTAGGACCAATACTCTTCCTTATTGCTATCATTGCTCCAATGGCGTTTTTTGGTATTTTGAAATATCCCAAGTTTGGTATTGCAATCTATCTTATTATGGCTTATTGGATCATGTTTATCATGAACTTCGGAGTTAATTTCCCACTTGGGACCTTGATGGACGCGTTGCTTTTGCTGTTGATTTTCGGATTTTTCATGGAGCAAAAATATCATCCAAACTGGAAGATCTTCCATAATCCAATCTCTATAGTTATTATATTATGGATTCTCTACAATTTTTTTCAGGCCGTTAATCCTGAAATAGCATCTATACTTGCATGGGTCTACACTATACGTGCTATTGCAGGAGTCACCATATCTTACTTTATTTTCACCTACCATATCAATACAGTCAAGATGCTGAGAAGTATAATAAATATATGGCTAGTGTTCAGTTTCATTGTTGCTCTTTATGCAATAAAGCAAGAATTTTGGGGTTTTTTTGATTTTGAGCAACGCGCCCTCGACGCTGATCCCAGATTGCAAAGCCTGCTATTTATTGATGGGCACTGGCGTAAGTCATCTATTTTTGCTGATCCTGTCTCCTTTTCGTACAATATGGTCGTTAGCAGCATTATTTGTGTTGTTATGGCTTTTGGTGCACGTTCCAAATGGAGAAAAATTCTTTTGGGCCTACTAGCAATACTCTGCTTAAATGTGATGTTATATTCGGGTACACGTGCAGCTTATGTACTTTTTCCCGCAGCAATGTTTCTTTTTGCTATTCTAAAACTTAATAAACAGATACTTATATTTTCTGTTTTCTTTTTCATGTTTTTTATAGTCTTAGTAAGGTTTCCGACCTCAAACCCAAATCTTAGCCGATTCCAGTCAGCATTCAGACCTAATAATGATGCCTCCTATAACGTAAGAAAACAAAATCAAAAACGAATACAGCCATATATTCAAACACACCCAATTGGTGGAGGATTAGGGTCTACAGGAGCTTCAGGTGTTAGATTTTCAGATGGAACTTACCTATCACGATTCCCACCCGATAGCGGCTACGTAAGAGCTGCTGTAGAATTGGGGTGGATTGGTCTTGCATTATTGTGTACACTTACTTTCATCGCTATAAAGACCGGCATAGATAATTATTTCAAGATCATTGATGCTGAGCTTAAAAATTATTGTCTGGCTATGACGCTAATTTTATTTGCGCTCGCCGTAGGCAACTTTCCCCAAGAAGGAATCCTGCAATTTCCTTTAAATATTTATTTCTATCTGGTAATCGCTCTGATAAATATTACCTTGCGTTTAGATATCGAGAAAAATCCGAGACCGAATACTGCCACATGATAATAAAAAATAAGACGGTTGTAATTTTAGGAGCCGCTAAATTCGACGGTCCTTATGAATCAACCAGCTATACCACGGCCAAGTATCTTGCTCATGAGAATCAGGTATTCTATGCTGATTATCCCTTCACTTGGAAAGATTATTTGAAAGGCAAGGGCACTACGGCGTTAGCTGTTCGAAAGGCAGGTTTTCGCCTAACTTCATCATCGTTATTACCAACTGAAATACCCGGATTGAAAATTTTGATCCTGCCGTTGATGTTATCTATTAATTTTTTGCCTGAAGGTAATCTTTATAGGTCCTTACTATCTTTTAATGAAAAGCTTATTGTATCCAGGATAAAATCAGTTCTCAAGCTTTGCAAAGTTCAGCATTTCGTTTTTATTAACTCATTTAACTTTCACTATCCAAATATTGGGCACCTACTTAAGCCGCAATTAGATGTTTACCATTGCGTTGACCCATTAGTTATCGACCACGATAAAAAACATGGGATCAAATCAGAACTAAAAATTATCAATGAAGTCGATCTTGTATTTTGTACAAGTAAAAAGCTTTATGAAGAAAAAGTTCTTATAAATCCCAATACCTTCTTCATCCCCAATGCTGCTGATTTGACACACTGTAGCAAAGCACTGAATCCTAATCTTAAAATCCATCCCTTGATAGCTAACATTCCATATCCGGTCATTGGATACTTTGGAAATATAGAAAGAAGAACTGATTTTAAATTACTTAACCAGGTCGTAGAACTAAATCCCGATAAAAGCTTTGTTTTCGTTGGTCCGGTTTCTGATGAATATATTGATGAGCACTTTAAAAGGCTTGAGAATGTTCATTTTGTTGGTCGCCTTCCATACGATGATATGCCATCTGTTTTGAAAGGATTCGATGTTTGCATGATCCCTTTTAAAAAAGACGAATTTAGCTCAACAATCTTTCCTCTTAAGCTATTTGAATATCTGGGAGCTGGAAAACCTGTCGTGGCAACGGATTTTAACATGGACTTGAAGGACTTTACGAAGGATGTAATTCCTTACTGCAGTACGGCAAAAGAGTTTTCCGATTCTATTGAAGATTTGCTTAATCAAAATCAAAGTTATGTAGACCAACGGCTGGAAATTGCGAGAATGAATACTTGGGACATCCGGCTAAAAGAATTCAGTGAAATTTTAGGTAATTTCTACGAAATGAAACACACTAAAGATGCTAATAATACAGACTAATGCCGAAAATATTATTTGATCACCAGAAGTTCAGCACCCAACATTATGGTGGGATAAGCAGATATTTTGCAAATATTATTCAAAATATGAAAGTGAGTTCAGAGTTTGACTATACGATTGGCTGTTTGTATTCCCCGAATCATTATATCAAAAATGAACAACAGCTTCTGAATAGTAAACTTGGGAGATTTTTCTTGAACTCTAAGTATGGTGGTAAGACTTACAAGATAAACAAGAAATATTGTGAGTATTTAATTAGCAAGAATAATTTCGATATATTTCATCCAACCTACTATGATCCTTATTTCTTGGGGAAAGTAAAGAAGCCTGTAGTAGTCACAATTCATGATATGACTCATGAGCGTCTTCCAGAGTATTTTTGGTCTGAGGATGACTTAACAAGAAATAAACGATTAAATATTGAGGTAGCGGATAGCATTATCGCTATATCAGAAACTACAAAGCGGGACCTTATTGCCTATTCAAACGTTGATCCACAAAAAATAACGGTGATCTATCATGGAATCGATCTAGAAGTTCCATTAAGTTTTCAAGAAATTCCAAAACTTGCAAAGCGCTATTTTCTTTACGTTGGAGACCGTAGCGGATATAAGAATTTTTACAGATTCCTTGATGCCTTCCACCGTCTGTCATTAACTGAACCGGATATTGAAATGATTTTGACGGGTGGAGGTAAGATTGCTTTAGCAGATGAAGAGTTGATCCATCGTTTAAAACTTAAGGAAAAAGTAAAACACTTAAATGTGACCGATGAACAGCTTAACTATCTTTATAAAAATGCAATTGCGTTCGTTTATCCATCTCTGCATGAGGGATTCGGCTTACCTGTATTGGAAGCATTTAAAGCGGAATGCCCTGTTTTATTAAGCGACACTGAATGCTTCAGAGAAATTGGAGCGGAAGCGGTAGCTTATTTTGATGCTTATGATTTTAATTCACTTGAGGAGCTGATGAGAAAACTTCTTAATGATACAATATATCGGCAATTTTTGATTGAGAGCGGAAAAGAGAGACTTAAAGATTTCCCGTTAGACTTATCTCTACAGAAAACATTTGACCTTTATAGGTCATTACTCTAAAACTTCACACCAGATAAAACGATCTGTCATTACCCTTTTAGGGTGTTCTTTACCAATTCTAAATCCCATCCAATTCTTTGGTGCATAAACCTTATTCTGCTTATCTGAAAGATAAGCGGCCCACCACGCAAAACTACTATTTGATATAATGGCAATGTCAGCATTTTTAATGATCTGGAAATCTGTTATCTCGTTGTTTGATGAGTAGATGAAGTTAGGCCGGTCTGCAAAATAAGATTTTACATGCTCAATATCATCGCTAACGAAATAAACCAGATGATCGTCTATATTGCCGAGTGCATCAAGACGCTTTTTGAAGTATTCCATCGGAAGTGAAATGTCTCTTTTACCATAAGTTAGGTAATCAGTTCGTCTAATATGTACAACAATAGTTTTGTTATTGGTAAACTGTTGCCCAAATTCCTCATTAAACTTATCAGTAAATTCTTTTTTGATACTGATGTTTAATCCGCCAATTATCTGTTTTACGTAAAAGTCAGTCTGGAAAAAACCTTTATAAATTGTCCAGTCCTTAACATCTACTTTTTTAGGTACTTGAATACTCTCTATATAGATTTCATCGAATTTAATTATTCTTGGAAGGACCCTCGTGATTACTGAATAAACTTTTGAGTCTAGAATCAGGTTCTGAAAGGTGCCAAGATCGAAATATTTTGTCAAGTAACCATGGTGGGGATTCACGAAGAAAAAAGTTTCCCCTTTATTATTAGTTTTTAGGTATTGTAGAAATGCATATTGAAAGATTTGATTTCCCAATCTGCCGATAAATTTTACACCAATCATTAGCTTTTCTTTAAAATATATTTATTGATAAATTCAGGGTAGAATCTGTAGGCATAGATGAATGCATTTAGTGGATTAACTCTTAGTTCTCTCCAAAGTATGATCTGGGCAACAATAAACCCAAAAATGTTGGCAATAAGGGTAGCATACGCAGCGCCTATTGTTCCAAACTTTCTGATGAAGAAATAATTTAAAACCAATATGACCACAGTATTCACAAGAACAATGATAAACGTGATCCGGGTTTTTCCTATAGAATCTATAATCACCCCAAACTGCCTGCCAAATGGACCTAAAACACAATATAGCAAAGTAACATTGAGGATAGGAACCGTGTCTGCATATTTATCTCCTGCTAGGATTTCAATGATGTAGCCGTCAAAAATATAGATAAAGATCAATGCTGGTATAACCATAGCAAGTATGGTACCTACAGATTTTTCATATAGGTATTTGATGGCAGACTTCCCTTCAGTTTCAATTCGTTTTGCACTTTGTGGAAATACTATTGTCGCTACAGCATTGGTTGGTATGTCTACTAAGTTGACAACTTTCACCGCTATATTGAAAGAACCCGAAGCCGCTGGAGATATTATTCCTGCGAGCATCCATTGATCGATGGTACCAGATAAAATTGAGCTTAAAGACGTTGCAAATGCGTACTTACCATAATGAAAAATTTTATTGATCCAGTCTTTGCTATAGCTATAGGCAAAATGAATATATTTTCTGGTGAAATACCAAGCAACGCCAACGCTCACAATTACACTACCGATCTGTATATACACAAGAAATAAAAGATCTGTTGTTAAACCAAAAATAAAATTGATTATAATAAATAGAAGTAGGATGGAAGATCTAACCAAGCTACTAGCAAAAACTCCATTGTACTTGAAGTTTGCCTGCTCAATGCAATTCAATTGAGTTAAAAAACCTGAAAATAAGAATACGATATTATACAGATACATCATTGGCTCTAGTGCAGGAGCGTTAAGGATTCTTGATAAATAACCTGCGAAGATAAAATTGAAAATGATGCATGCGATGGTTAATGAACCACTTATAGTTAACGACGCAGAGAAAATATTGTTATGTTCAGATTTGTCGGATCCAGACATAAACTTAATCATGGCGCTTTGTATCAAGCCACTTCTAACGATCTCCAGAATTGTAATTGTTTGCATATAAATCCCCCAAACGCCATAATCGTTCTTGCTCAACAATTTAATCAGAATGAAGAATGTTGCTACATTTATCAGAGTTCCGGAAAAATTCTGCAAAATGTTGATGAACCCAGATTTAAGCCAATAATTATCTTTTTCTATGCCCATTAATTGGTAGGAATTTCTTCGTGAATAAAATATTTATTGACATAATTTTTAATCTGGTCTTCAGTTTTCGCATGAAGGATACTTGCGCCAGAAAACTTGGGATACAACTTTCTGTAACAGCCAAAATAGTGTTCAGGACCTTGTTTAGAAAATATTAGGTTTACTCCACCAAAGTAACTCGCTAAAGTTGCCGTTCCGCCATGAATTGAAATAAACCTTTCAGAATTTGCATACACCATAAGCTGAAGATGATTGAAATTTTTAGCATTGGCCTTGTTCTCTTTGAAAAGATCTTCCATGAGAACTACCTCAGGATGTTTCTCAGCGAGCCATTCGAATTCATCCATATCATAGATGTCACTATTATCCATAGTTATATTTTGTGGCCTTGGCCTGTTATAGACTATGGTATATTTGTCTTTTAAATTACTGATAATAAATTCAAGCATTTCAATACTATAGAAGCTGATGGGAGGGCCATCCCATTCACTATTATATCTATTGGCGATAATCAGTATTGGTTTATCAAAAATATATACCTCATTTTTATATTGAGCTTTAAGAGGAACCGGCTCCCATTTACTCATATTATAATTTTGGCTATATAGTACCCTTGGCATTTCAAAATTATAATTTGCCTCATTACTCCGGCCCTCGAAAATTTCTGAATGATCCGGAGAAAAAAAATACATTTCCGAAGTATATTTTGAAGAATTAGTGCTTTTTAATGTTCCATTTTTGTAATGCCAGTAGGCGAATGGTAGAGCGAATTGTAATTCAGGAGCGAATTCGCCATTGTAAGTAATCACTTTATATTTACTCTTGAAAATGTAATCCTTAAAGATATATTTTAATTGTGTTAACTGACAGATAAAAGTTTCTCTGTAATAATAAAAATATTCTTTAGGAATATTTTTATAGCGAATGAGAACAATGAGAGTTAAAAATTTATAAAGTATGTTTTTTATCATATTAATAATAAAATATAATTTGACTCATTTAGATAGGTATGAATGACGGTCTAATTTAGATAATAAAAAATTAAATTAATACGCAAAATTTACGCTACTACCCTGAAAGCCAGAAAAAAATCTGATTTAATGCTGGGAAACAATTATTGTCTTGCCTAACTCGCTTATAAATTTTAAAAATATTTGTAGCGTAATGCTTGAGAAAATTTTGATTCACATCAGAAATTTTTCTTTAAATTAAAAGAATCATTATTATAAGTCAATTTAGTATGAACAGATATGACTCTTTGGATATTTTTAGATTACTGGCCTCCTTTGCAGTGGTTATATTACACGTTTCAATGGGCTCAATGCCATTAGACATCCAAATTTACCTAAAGCTACTTGCCCGATTTGCTGTTCCATTTTTCTTTTTGGTATCAGGATACTTCTTTTATACCGGATATAAAAAAGATGATCATGTTTTTTTTCTAAAAAACATCTCAAAGTTGTTATGCATTTTTTTGGTGGCTTCGATAATTTTTTTGCCAATTGACATTGCCAAGGGCAATTTTAGATTTAGCCAAAAACTTATTCTTACAGGAACAGAGGGCCACTTATGGTTTCTGCCATCTCTAATTTTGGATTAATTTACTGCTGGTATATCATGCATACCCTTAAATGGTTTAAGTTTTTACCTTTAATTTTCCTTTTATCCTTGCTTCCTTTCCTGTTATTTTATTATACTGTAGGAACAACTATTCAATAATACATTGACCTTGAATTTGCAAGGTTCTTTCTTTCGGTTTCATTCCTTTCTTTAGGAATGTGGTTAGCGCATTACCAGATAAGGCTTACGTTAAAAAGAGGAATTATTTTAATTGCAATTGCTATTATAGTATTAATTTTAGAAGTGGTGTACTTTCGGGTGGTTGATCCTATAGACCTGTGGGGATTTCAGTTTTTAGTTAATACGATTCCTTTGGCTCTGGGCATGTTTTTTATCAGTTTTCATTGCTTAAAGAATAGCTATCTAGCAAGCTTGGGAAGAAAGTACTCATTAGGGATATATTTATATCACCCTTTCGTCAATATGATTATTTACCATTTTATATTAAAAATATTCGGCAATTTTTCTAATACGATTTTGATGATAAATCCAATAATTTGTTTTATGTCAACTTTAGGCCTATTAATTCTCCTAGATAGAAAAGCTCTCACAATTTTCAATTTAATTACTGGGGAATTTAAAAAAGTCTAATGCTAATCGTTATTCTACCTTAACGCCATTCAAGTATTCTGATAATTGACCGGAATGTTTTAAAAACCTATGTTTAAAAGATTTTATTAAACCTCCTTCTGCATTAATTCGTCTAGCAGAGGTAAATACCCTGGCTCTACTATCCGTTACAAGCTTAAGCTGGCCGGTTTTCTTCAGATTAACCGCCATTCTACCATCCTCTGCCTCCTCTACAAAATTTTCACTGCCTATGGCGTTTTCAAAAGCTCGGGTCTTCAATACATTAAATCCACCATTTTGTCGTCCTACCTCTGTTATAAAGCCCATGTTGAATCCAAGGAAATTGATATGTTCCCGTCTGGCTTTGCGAAGTCTCACCATGGCCCCGGTAACCTTTTCATAAAGAAACCACGGCAAGCGACTTTCATCTTTAGACGGTATAAATGAATACCTTCCATATACGCCAACAATATTATCATTAGCCATTAATGGCTTGCACATCAAATCAATCCACTGAGGTGGATAAAAGCTGTCAGAATCTGCACAAAGATGGTATTTACCTAATGCTTTTTCTAAACCAAGTTCTCTGGCAAAAGCTGTTCCCTGTTTTGGTTGTAGATAATTCTTGACTCCTAATTTATCAAGTACTAGCTGAGTTTGATCTGTTGAGTTATTATTTATAACTACGATTTCGACTCTCAAAGAAGTTATATTTGATGATAAAGAAGAGAGAGTCCTATAGATGTTATTTTCTTCGTTCCATGCAGGAATCATTATTGAAACATCTGGATCGTCAGATTTAAAATGCTTAATCTTCGACCGGAGAGAGTTAATGTCTTCGTCAGTTAGATCTTTAAAATTTTTACCCTCAAACAGATGAGGTTTTATCCATTTTGGAAGTTGAAATAATGACATAACTCTATTGCGTCTTTCTAGAACCTTAAATCGTAATTAAATTTGATGTGCTTATATAGGTGCCTCGCTATGCCTATTAAAAAATTAGGGTGTCTTTTCCAGTTTCTTTTGAAGGTGCTGGGTTCTTCTGCTGAATTCATCTGGTCAAACAAACCTTGAAAATCTTCATAGAATAGACCTTTTCCTTTTTTCTTCAAAAAAGAAATCATCATGCTATATTCTGCCTTTTCTACGTTTACACCTTCTTTATAATCGCCAAACTTATCTAAAAATGAACTTCTTCGTAGGTGAGGATGGTCGCTATACATATAAAACTTCCGGTATGTACTTAGGATGTTTGCAGCATTAAACTCCATAGCAGAGAATCCATGTCCCACAGGCTTTAAAAAAGGAAATAATGTGTATGCATAGAACCTAACTATATCGAGATCTTTATCGTTTGCAAGAAATGAAACAGCATACTCAAGTTTTTCTGGGAAAAGCGTTTTTGGAACGAAGTCCTCCTGCACATAAAGAGTTAGTTGTTTACTAATGGCTCTTTGTCCTTTATTGATGTTATTTCCTAGACCCATGTTTTTTTCAGTGGTTATTAATTTACAATCAAAAATTTTCTGCAGTTCTCTTAGTTGAACCACATTTTCAGGTTTGCTTGCATCGTCTGAAACTACGACTTCACCGAAACTGCAGTTTAAATCCTGAAAGCTTTTTAGTAATCTTTTTAAAGAATCTGGTCGATTATAATGAGTTACCATTAAAGAAACGTCTGGAAAATCATATTTTTTTGACATCATTAGCTAACGATTTTTTCTTTATTTTTTTGAAGTAAATGATACAGCCAATTTAATGTTTTTATCATTACTAGTTTATTGTTTTGCTAAGTTTATCGACTATATTAGTGAAATTCAATGCACTAGTTATATTTAGTTATGAAGGATAATATTTCCATTGTTGTTGCGAGCGACAATTTTTACGCAATTCTCATCGCAGCCTTACTTAAGTCGATTGATGTTAATCACAAAACGCCTGAACACATCGACTTCCACATCATTGACGATGGAATTTCTACCAAATTCAAAAAGCAACTTGAAACTATAGTTGATCCTTCTAGATTGACTATTTTCTGGCATACAAGTAAATCGATAATTCCAGCAAATCTATCCATTCCTGTTGACACATCAGGATTTCCAATGACTACCTATCTAAGGGTATTCGCCCCAAATGTAGTTGGTTTGGATGTTCATAAGCTTTTGTATATTGACGTTGACATTATTTTACAGGATGACATTTCTAAACTATGGAACATGTCAACTGGTGAGCATGTCATTGGTGCAATTCAAGATATAGCGAAAACCGTGGATTGTGAATGGGGTGGACTTCCAAATTATAAAGAGCTAGGTCTGGATCCAAAAACAAAGTATTTTAATGCCGGTGTTCTCTTAATAAACACAGATAAATGGAGAGAACAAAATATTTCAGCAGAAATTATAGGAGCTTTAATAAAATATAAAGAAACGGTCCAGCTAGGAGACCAGTATGGATTGAATGTCGTGTTTGCCCAAAAATGGCAAGAACTCGATCAAAAATGGAATTGGTTTGCATCCTGGGAAAATGAGAATCCATCCCTAGTTCATTTTCTAGATATAAAACCAATATTCACAACTTATAATTCTAACGAATTTTTTAAAAAAGAATTTTTTAGGTATCTAGATATGACACCCTGGAAAGGCTTTAAAGTCATAAATGGTAAAAATAGATTATTTCGCAAGGCTTTCAATAAGTTAAAGAAAGCATTTCTTAGATTAAGATAATAAATCACCTTTAACGGTAGATCAAGCTAGAGTTTATATATCCGGTGTAATCAAAATACCAATCAGGATAAACTGTACCACCAGATAATGCCCAATCAGCAAAATGATTGTACACATTAGTTATAGGAGTTTTCTCTATGGGATAATCGAATGGTCCAAAGAAATCAAGAGCGAAAGGTCTATTTAGACTAGAAACATAGTACCTTCCAGTTGCTGCATTAGAATTATCAGCACCCGTATTGAACCATTTTGCCGCAGCAAGATCAGTAGGAGCCTGATTAACCAAATGAACTTCTCTTCCACGATCCAAATTACTTATCATAAAGGGGTTAAATGGAACCATACCTGTATATTCGTCAGAAAGTGGGCCATTCAATAGAATAGTTACAGTTACTAATGGGCTTACCAGTTTTGGTGCTCCTAAAGTAGTATTAATTTGAGTTGTTCCAACTCCGAAAAGGTTTCTATAATGATCAAAAGGAATGATTACTGCTTTACTTTGATTTCTCTCAAGGCCTTTACCGTCCAGAACTACTCCTGCATTTCCGAAAACACTCATGCCGGTTACACTTTGAATCTGAGAAGGCGTGAAAGGAAGTTGTACACCGAAGCCATTCTCAAAATCAGCACCTGCAGCTAAAGCTTTAAATTCTCCAGTTAAGTCTACCAGCTGATTAGATGAATTCATTGCAAACTTGTAACGATAACTTACAACCAGGTCATTAAGGTCATAGTCGCCCTCAAATGGCCAGTTGTCTTCAAATGCAGTAGTTCCCCAAACAGACTGGCTTGGATACCAGCGGGTATAAGCACGTGTAGGATCATTTGGATAATCATCAATTGCATCTTGAACACCATCACCATCGCCATCTAAATAGCTTTCGTCCAATACAGGTACATTTACTGGAGAGATTGCTTCAACGGGATTTGATTGTGCGTAAAATACTAAGTCATTAAAATCATTATCACTGCCTTGACCTGGCAATCTATTGATGTCTTCAAAACCGATCAAAAAAGTACGCTGCGAAACATTGTGAAGAACCACATTATGGCGTTTTTTTGCAGGATCATTCTCAGGGTTAATTCCTTCAGTCGAGAAAAATTTCGTGGCATCAAAATTAATTGACCCGTTACCCTGGTAAGCATTCTGTAATAGAACAAACCCTACCGATGTGCCAGCAGGAAATCTACCTAATTTAACCTTATCACCAGTTATCATATTTCCTTCACCATTTCCTCCAATAAGAGAGCAATTCGGAAATATCACATTGGCATTTGTAATTTGATTTTCGTTTGTTGGTGGATTCCCAGTTGGATAGGTGTAATAAGCTAAGGTATTTCTATAATCAGCACCTTCATGAACAAACGTAATCCAGACATCTGCTAAACGCTCAATCTTCAAGTCGGTTGGGACTTCAGTTGCGATATACTTGTTCTTTACCGGAATTCCATTTGGTAGACTAGCGTCAATTTGATTCATTAACGTAGCAAAACTTATGTTGTCCACAGGAAGTAGACTTATTGGGCGACCCAATGCGTCAAAATCTGCTGAATTATAAGATGTAAAGCCAGATGGGCCCAATCCAGAGATTCTATTAAATGTATATCCGCCTATTGAACTGGTTCTATTACTAACAGCTTTAGATTTAGAGAGTACAATATTTCCGCTATATCCTGTTTTTCCTCCTATTACTGCGGTCAAAGCATTGTCTTTTATGAATGCTGTTACGTTGGAGGCTAGTCCGATGTGAGAAGGATCAATTACTAGGTTCTTTACTGAGGAAGCTATGTTCAGCTTAGTTCTCACATAACCGTTTTTATCACTTAGAACTTTAATCAACTCTTTGCCTTTGCCGACAGCTGTGGGATCGAAAATAGATACAAGCACTCCACTTACTGGCTCTTCAGTACGGCTTAGCAGTCTAACATTTAATTCAATTTGTCGAGTGGTTTTATATGCAAATCCATCAGGAGCATATTTTTTTACTAATAAAGCGTTCTCAGTATTTGTAGTGAGCTCTTTTTTGCATGCGCTTAGAAATAATGTTATGGTTAAAAAAATGGAGAGTAAATTTTTGATCATAATATTTGATGTAAGTTATCTCTGCGCGTGTAGAAATTATAGTACCAATTATAGGAAAGGCCTTTGATAAGAATGAAAGCTCATTTTGAGTTAAAATGGGAGGAGTATTTGTGGATAAAAATACTCAAAACGAGCAAGAAAAAACCCTTTTAAATTATGCATCCTTTGTGCCAATTTGTTATAAAATGCATACAATAGGTAAACATATATGATACTAAAATTAATTCCCGATAAAAGCAGATTATTTCGTGGTTATGTATCGTTGCTCAGATTAAACTTAGAGTTTCAATAAAATTGATTTAAATTATCATCAAAGCAAAGAAATTTAGTTTTGCAAATAGAAGCCACCTATGTTCCAAGTAGGTATAAATTGTGTTTAGCCCAGATGCTTTATGCTACCCTTGTGCGCTTCCACTAAACTAAAGTTACCTCAGGCATCGTAATCACACCTAAATATTTACTAATACTCCTTTGTTTCCTATCTTCAGAAACAAAGCCGATGTATACATGAAACTGCTTACCTGTAAACCCTTCGCCAATGTTTAGTGTCGCTTTTTTCATGGTACGCTGGGCGAGGGAGGTGTCATAAATTGCACAGCTGTTATCAATATCATAGGCTACTACGATTACCCTGTCATTGTAAGCCGAAACATGATAATCCCATTTGAGGTCAATGGTGAAATTCTCACCCAGAGTAACAATTTCTCCAAATCCTGGATCTAATGGGCCATGACTAATGCAGGCTAAAGCCGGGTCGACGTGAAAGCCATTATCATCCTCAACAAGCGCATTCTTTGAAATGAAAGATTTGGCACCAACAAAGCCGTGGCACTTTGGTTTATACCATTGAAATCCAATTCTTACTACGTCTGTGATAGGCTGAAGCCAAGCTTGAGAAACGCCAAACCTGGCCCTATTTGCCAGCTCTTTTTCTGTTGCTTTTTTGAGGCGAGGGCCACGAGTACCACGCATCACATCCTGACCCATTAAGTTGTAGCCATTCACGGTTCCGGCAGTTCCTTTAAAACCACCCATTATTCCATTTTTAATTACTGCCATATTCGATTTTCTATAAGTTGTATACAAGATAAGGATTTCCTTTTAACTATTAAGAACTTATATAGGATTTAATACGGATTTAACAGGAATTTAGTAGGGAATAGGTCCCTGCTACCTCCCTGTTACGTCCCTGTTACCTCCCTGTTAGGTCCCTATAACATACGAACTTCTCTAAATTGCATACCGGCTTGGTCTTTACTCTGGATTAATTCCTTTTATTAAATGATAAATTAAGTTTACAAATTAAGTCAACAATCAAAATGGAAATCGTGGGAACCCGATTATGGTAGGTAGGGCCGGGGCTTCTTATTTAACTAAAAGTTCAGGTGGACGATATAGGTATTTTCCCTTAGTTCGGGATCATATTGATATATAAAGCTATCTGAAGCTAGCGTGATGATGTAAAGTCCGAAATGCTCAGGCATTTGTTCCATGTCTGGCTTTTCTTCAGGATCGGGTTTCAGGAATTTGAATTTATATTCTCCAAGAGGCTGAATGTTATGCCTATTAGACTCAGAAAAACTGATGTTTAGAATGCTTTCTACATCTTCAAAAGGTAGTTGTGGAGAACTTGCGCTGAAAGCAATCTTCAGCCCTTTTTCTATTTTTTGGATGCTGAGATGGGGCTGATCGATAAGTAGCTGTATTGAGGTGTTTGCTTCATTGCTATGCTTAATCGAATTCGTTATCAATTCAATAAGGATCAATTTTATTCTTCTTTGATAGCCCAGGTCTAATGCAATATGCTCTAAAATACTTGCGAGTACATTTTTTGTGTACTCGTAAATCTTTTCGGGATCATTCGGGATATCCAGGTTTATCGTAATTGGAAACATGTTCATTTGAAATCCTCGATAGCCGTTTCTAAAGAATTCTTCAATTCGAATATTTTATCCAGACGGGTTAGTTCAAACAGATTCCTGATGTCATTATTTAACTCTATCAGTATTAACCTGCCGTTTTTTGGAACAAGATTTTTAAGTATGGCAACCAAGGCTCCAAGAAACGAGCTGTCCAGATATTCCACGTGCTCAAAAGAGATAATCAATTTCCTTGTTCCGGATTCGATCTCTTTAAAAACGATTTCTTTAAAGTTTTCCGATTTTGTAAGATTGGCGTCCTTATCAACAATCGTTAGCAACACCAGATCATCGATGTTCTGTTTTTTTACGTTCATTTAAACCTTCTTTATGATGATGATGCTGCAATCATCAACCTGTGAAACATGTTTATCAAAGAGACGATCCTTAATAGTTTGGATACTCTCTTTATTCTGCTTAAAGTTGAACAATTTTTCTTTAAATAAGTTAATGTCGGATTTCTTTTTGCCGTTTAACTCAAAATCAATCATGCCGTCTGATATCATATATAGCTCCTCATCTACATCGAGCTTTATCTCCATCTCATTGTAATCACCAAATTCTGAAAAGCCTAGTAATATTCCATCAGATTTAAACTGGTGTAATTCCATAGTCTCTTCTTCAAATTTGAGAATAGGAAGGTCTCCGGCTCCAGCATACATGACTGTTCCCAACTCATCATCTAACAGCACAATGCTAAGCGTGGAAAATATATCGCTCAATAACTCATCGTCATGAATAACCCTGTTTAGTTTATTGAGAATCTCTGAAAGTGAATAGTTTTCATCATAAACACACAGCCGAATTGCAGAACGGATGTAGCTTAAAAAACTAAATGAAAAAAACCAGGCTCCCCATTTCTTACCCATCACATCCCCAAGAATGATGAATGTATACCGCTCATTTGTTTGAATAAAATCTATAAAGTCTCCACCAGGCTGGTTTTGAAAGGATTGGTTAAAGTAATCTATTTTAAAGTGCTTAAGCTTTGGTGCTTTTTTTGGAATATTACGCAAGTTCAAACGTTCAGCGATTCCTTTGATTTCGCTTAATGAACGTTCATAATGTTCTCTTACAGCTTGTAGAAGGTTATCTATTTTGGAAAGAATATGAGAAGGAGGGGTGTTTTTAGCGATGTAATCAATTGCTTTTAAATCTAATCCCTGCTGCACATTATCTTTATCATTGACGGAGGTGAGGAACAAAAAGGGGATATTTTTAAAGGAATCTTCCTTTAATAATCGGCGCCTAAACTCAAATCCATCTTTCCCGGGCATTTCATAGTCTGAAACGATCAGGTCTGGAGTTTCAGATTGTAGAATTGATTCTGCTTCATCCACAGAAAGTGCAATTTTGCAGTTATAACCATTTGAAGTTAGCAACTTTTCAAAGAGACGCAATTGAAAAATATCGTCATCCACTAGTAAGATGATTCTATTCATCAGTTTTTAAATTTAGTATCGCATTAATCATAATATATATCCCTACCGCAACGATGATCAAAGAGATCAAATCCATTAATGTGACGCCGTCGTTAGGGTTGAAATAGAAAATTGTGAACATCTCAAAATACGGTGGCGCAGGCATGATGATCATTGCAAAACCTAGAGTTACAAATAACAGGCCAATAAATCCCTTTACAACGCGGCTGATACCCAACTTTATATTGAGTTTTTTGGCATCTGAAGAATTAAAATGGTTATTGTTAAGTAGTAACTCGAGCTTATCGAGCTGGTCCATTTTGTCAAGTGGAGACAGAGAGACCTCTCTTACTTCTTTAATCAGCGCCCTTCCGTCAATCTTTTGATCCAGACTTTTATTCAGCCTACCCTTAATTTCCTTGATGTTTTCTGAGTCCAGATCACTCTTGTCTAATAAAGTTATAAATTCTTCCAGTTTGTCAAGTAGGGGTTTATTATCGTCCTTTAGGCTTTCAAACTGGGCAATTTCTTCTGTTAATTTGGTTTTGTTAGGCAAAATATATTACTTTCATCATTCTTAATACAAGTTAGGTTTTTAAAATGGCTTTAATATCAATTATAACAGTAAATTTTAATCAGCCTCAAGCCACTTTAGACCTACTTAAATCCATTTACGAATGCTATCCTAAAGCCAATCTGGAAGTTATCGTAGTGGACAATGGGAGTAAAGAAGATCTTGGAGAAGAATTTAAAAATACGAACCTTCATGTGCTTTACATCCGATCTGAGAAAAATCTTGGATTTGCCGGTGGTAATAATTTGGGCATAAAATCCGCAAAAGGTGAATATTTATTCCTAATAAATAACGATACAGAATTTAGCTCTGGATTACTGGAAACGCTAACTGAAACAATGGATGCGAACCGCAGTATTGGAATCATTTCTCCTAAGATAAACTACTTTGATAAAAAGGAGATCATACAATATGCAGGCTTTACCCCAATGAATTATTACACCTGCAGAAATGAGTGCATTGGACAATTCGAAACAGATCGTGGACAGTTTAATAATATAGTTGCTGAGACTGGGTTCGTGCATGGCGCTGCCATGATGATCAGACGATCGGCCTTGAAAGCCGTAGGTAATATGGCCGAAAACTTTTTTTTATATTACGAAGAAATGGATTGGTGTGAGCAAATAAAACGCGCAGGTTTTAAAATTTGGGTAAATACAAATGCATTGATCTACCATAAAGAATCAATGTCGGTGGGTAAGAACAGCGCTTTAAAGGAGTTTTTTATGAATAGGAACAGAATTCTTTTTATTCGCAGAAATGGTACAGCTATGCAAAAATCATTTTTCTGGGTCTACTTCATTTGCTTTGTAACACCAAGAAACCTCATCAAATATATTTCTGAAGGAAACAGCTCGTACATAAGCATTCTTTTCAAAGCGATATTCTGGAACATCACAAACAAAACTACGAGTAAAAATTTGGGCTACTTTATAAAATAGTTATGATCATCACCTTCTGGGTCGCGCTTTTTCTAATTTTCTACACATTCTTTGGTTATGGTATTCTTCTTTATATTTTGGTAAAGATTAAGCGGCTAATCAATCCCACAAAGAAGAGACTATATATCTTTGAGGAACTTCCTTCCTGCACCATAATCGTAGCCGCTTACAACGAGGCTGACTTTATAGCGGAAAAGATTAGAAACACGCTGGGGCTGAATTATCCTGAGGGAAAATTGAAACTAATATTCGTCACGGATGGCTCAACTGACAGTACTCCGGAGATTGTGTCGAGATATCCTGAGATCAAGCTTTTGCATTCCCCTGCTCGCTTAGGAAAGATTTCTGCAGTCCATAGATCTATGCTCGAGGTGGAAACAGAATTAGTCGTATTTACTGATGCCAATACCTTTTTAAATGCTGATGCTTTGGTCCTAATGTGCAGGCATTACGCAGATCCAACAGTGGGAGCTGTGGCTGGGGAGAAAAGGGTTATGATTGAAGAATCTGCAGATGCAACTGCGGGTGAAGGTTTCTATTGGAAGTATGAATCTAAATTGAAAGCTTGGGATTCCGAGCTTTATTCTGTGGTTGGTGCGGCAGGGGAGCTGTTCAGCGTACGTAAAGACCAATATGAGCCTGTGCCATCTAATAGCGTATTAGATGATTTCATGATCTCAATGAAAATTGCTGAAAAAGGATTTGTGATTGTTTATGAACCTGAAGCATTTGCTCAAGAGAGTTCATCTGCCAATGTGGGAGAGGAGCTAAAAAGAAAAATACGCATCGCTGCAGGAGGCATGCAATCTATCATTTGGTTGAAGTCACTTCTTAATCCGTTTAAATTCCCAGTGTTAAGTTTTCAATATATCAGCCATAGGGTATTGCGATGGACGATTACGCCATTTCTTATGATTCTCGCTTTTCTATTAAATATCTTTATTGTTTTAAAGGCGGCAGATTTTATCTACAGCTTTATCTTAATTGCCCAGGTATTATTTTACTTTTCAGCGTATCTGGGTAAAATCTTAGAAGCTAAAAAGGTTAGGATAAAGCTTCTTTTTATACCCTACTACTTTTGTATGATGAACTATGCAGTATTTGCTGGCTTGATCAGATATTTCAAAGGAAATCAGTCTGTGATTTGGGAAAAGGCAATGAGGAAATGACCATGTTTAGTTCATGGATATTGCCTAATCAAAAAAGAGAATATTTTATTATTCTCTTTCCTTATTAGTGCTGGGGCGTGCAGGCGGAGTAATTGGGCGTGCCGCTGGTTTCTCTGGTGGTGTGGAAACGATCTCTCCAAACTCATTAACGTATGCCATCATGCTTTCCAAATCTCCTCCTGAAGAATTCTGCTGACGTTCTTGTTTACGCTGTTCTTTATCTTCTTTTTTCTTTTGTCTATTTTTTTCCAGTTGCTTCTTCATGAAGGTTGCCTGAGATTTAGCCATATATATTTGTTTAAGTGAAGCCAATCAATGGAATGATCTGGCGAAATAGGGGATAGTGGTGAATGAAAGTTATCCCTGTTTATGCAAAGATAGTAAATATTAGCTATTTATCAAAGTTCGAGTGCGACGCGAAAAGTTGTAGTCGCAGTAATAGCATAGATTTTGGTAGTCGCCCTCCTAAGTTTACCTCTTAAGACATAGTTTATTGTGCCACCTTTAACCAATGTCTTCAGGTCATTTACCGTAGCTGTAACTGGAATGTTTAATGTTTTTACTTTGGAATCACTCGGGTTTGAAGATGCTAATAGATTAGACGATTCACCATTTCCCTCAATAGTCATTCTTATATTTTCGAAATTATCAAACGTAACATTAGCTGCGGTATCCGTGATATTCAATTCAAGACTATTAAGTCGGATGTTCTTAATATTGGTTGACGCGAACCGTTTATTTTGAATCCGAATCATTGAGTCCAGATTTAAATTCACAGGTATGATTGCGATGATTTGGCTAGTGTCGAGACTGGTAATAATTGGTATATTGTAGGCAGTTGCTGATGGACCAATGGTAATATTCATTTCTGTCTGGTCATCAATTTTACTACAAGCGGAGATGAATAA
Source organism: Pedobacter sp. JCM 36344 (assembly GCF_046546555.1). Classification (NCBI taxonomy): domain Bacteria; kingdom Pseudomonadati; phylum Bacteroidota; class Sphingobacteriia; order Sphingobacteriales; family Sphingobacteriaceae; genus Pedobacter; species Pedobacter sp. JCM 36344. Next base: position 168,485 of record NZ_JBKHKK010000006.1, on the reverse strand, counting down.
TGAACCTATGAAAATCAGTAGGACAAAGGCGAAACTTCTCATATATTTGGTGGTTTTTGAGGTCAAAATATTATATTGTATAAATATTTAAAGCATTGTTAATCAAAAGCATTATTAATATCATATTAACATTTTGTTTAGATATATTACATTTCTTGAGGTAGGTTATAGGTAAAAGACAAAATTAAATTTTGTATTATATTTAAAGTATCAGTCATAGAGCTAATTATACAATTTAACTAAAGTGAATAATCACTAATATTGCGCCCTGTTGTAAGCAGCAGAAAAATCGCTCCTCATGGACTTGAACCGTTCAATTACTGTACCAATAAAGGCTTCGTCAAGAAGCTCAAAAATCTCGTTCGCGCCTCCCCCACTGAGATCCAATTCAGATAGTTTATAACTCTGTTCAAGTGTTCCCTGTTCAAATTTTACAATATACTTTTGGTTCATATTAAATAAGGTAATCTTACATTCAGGGTGGGGTAATTCTGCAATAACTCTCATAGTTTAATAAATTAGTTTACTCCAATTTCACGGATTAAAAAATCGGCTTTGTCAATTTTTGACGCCACCCAAAGTACATATCGAATGTCTACACCAATTGATCGGCTGTAACTTTCATTCCATGCGTAATCGTTAATTGTTGCGCCATAGGCTCTGTCAAAGTTAACCCCTACCAGTTCTCCATAAGCATTCATAATAGGAGAACCGGAGTTTCCACCAGTCGTGTCCATATTGTAAAGAAATGAAACCGGCACATCATTCAAATCTTTTTTTACGTAAGGGCCGAAATCCTTAGCATTCCACAAGCTTTGAACTGCGGCAGGGTATCCAAAATCAGGATTTCCAGTCGCGCCTTTTTCTAGAATCCCTTTAATGGTGGTGTAAGGCTTCATATAGGTTGCGTCAGCTGGCCAGTATCCACGAACGTAACCGTAGGTTAGGCGGAGCGTACTATTTGCGTCAGGAATAAAATCTTTTTTCAGGAACTTTTCTTTAACATTTACATAGTTACCCATTAATTTGTTTAAGGTTCCCTCGCGACGGTCTTTCTCGGGTTTGATGGCAGCAATTTGCGTTGATAGATCTTTTTCAAATAGTAATAGGCCATCATTATACATATTCAACGCTTTCGGGGATGCTAATAGCTTATCAAGGACATAATCCTGGTCTTTCAGCTTAGTGAGTCCAAAGGTATTATCGATATATTGGTCAATTATATCGGTTGTACTTCTGCCCATACTGGTTATTTTGTTAACGGCATTCACTTTTTGGTTGACATCGAATGCTGCTGCGTCAGTTAACATTCTCTTAAAAATTCGTCGGTCTACATCTATTTCGTAATTGTTGTACATTGAAGACAACTCAGTCTTTAGTTTTGTAACGTTTTCATCGAAGTACCTTTGTTTATCTGCTATGGGTTGAGCGTCCAAAGTGGCTTTAAAGGAATTGATTGTTCTGGCAATGTTAAGCAGATTGGTTGAAGTGTATATCTGAGCAAACCAAAGGTCTCTTTTAGCGTCGCCAGTGATCAGTTTGTAAAGGTTATCGATGTCTGTCATCAAGGATCCATAGCTCGCTTTCATATCCACATTGTTGTTTATAAAAGCAACAAGATCACTATCTTCTGTTTTTTTCTGTCCCACAAGGTCTATTCCTTTTAAGCCCTGAAGTTTTCCCTGATAGTTCTTTAAGGTATTCGCATTTCGTTTGATTCTGGTTGCCAGCTTAATCTCTGTAGCTTTACCTTTCTTACCAACATCTTCCATTGTGGTATTTTGAAATTGATAAAGATCGGATACGTAGGGTAAGAGGTACTTTTGTTGATATTCGATAAACGCCGCGGGCCTGTGTCTAAACGTTCTGCCAGGATAACCAAGTATAAAAACAAAGTCTTCCTCATTTGTTCCCTTGGCACTGACTTTAAGGAACTTTTTCGGGCTATAAGGCACATTGTCTTTGGAGTATTTTGCTGGCGATCCATCTGGCGCTACATAAGCACGCATGAAGGAAAAATCACCAGTATGACGTGGCCATACCCAATTGTCTGTCTCGCCTCCAAATTCACCAATTTGTCGGTTTGGAACGTAAACTAACCTTACGTCCTGAATGGTCTTATATTTAAATAGCACGTATGTTCTTCCAATAAACATCTCCGACACCTCTGCTTTAATGCCTGGTTGTTTTTTCTCCGCATCAAGTGCCAGATTTTTCATGGCATCGTTGATCACTTTTAACCTGGAAGCTGGGTCTTCAATCTGAGCAATGGCTCCAAGGATTTTGTCTGAAACATCCTCATAGCTGTCTGTAATCCGACAGGTAAGGCCTTTTGCTTCGATCTCTTTTTCTTTTGAGTTCGCTACAAACCCATTATTGAGGTAATCATGCCCTGGTGTACTGGCTTGTTGAACAGCACTAAACGCGCAGTGATGATTGGTAATAATCAAGCCTTCATTCGAAATAAAGGATCCGGTGCAGCCACCTACGTTTACGAGTGCATCTATCAGGCTTATCCCATTGGGATTATAAATCTCATTTTGATCAATCTTTAGCCCTGCCTTCTTAAGATCGACCTTATGAATTTCGCTTAATGGAAACATACCTTCTTCCCAGGGTTTATATGCCGACTGTATGATTCCGAGGGTTAGAAGTGAAGTTATGACTAAGGTTTTCTTGTTCATCTGTGTGATTATTATGACTATAAAAGTCACAAAAATACATATTTTTGAATGATATCATAAGAACAATGGCGGAAGATCTAACCATAATAAATAGTGTAAGTAAAGAAGAGAAATACCAGAGTTTACTACCTCAAATCAAAGGTTTAATAACAGGTGAAACTGACCAGATAGCTAACTTAGCCAATATTTCAGCCGCTTTGAAGGAGCAGTTCAACTGGTTTTGGGTAGGCTTTTATCTTGTGAAGGGAGAGGAGTTGGTTTTAGGTCCTTTTCAAGGTCCGGTCGCCTGCACCAGAATTAAAAAAGGTAAAGGTGTTTGTGGGTCATCCTGGGAAAGATCTGAAGTTTTGATCGTACCAGATGTAGAAGAGTTTCCGGGCCACATTGCTTGTGCTGCCGCTTCAAGATCTGAGATTGTTCTTCCTTTGTATAACAAGGGGGAACTTATTGGAGTTCTTGATGTTGATAGTGAGCATCTTGCACATTTCGATGAAATAGACGCCACTTATCTCGGACAAATTCTTGATTTCTTAAATGGCTAAGTTATCATATTCCTATTATCAAAACATTGATGTGAATGCAGTCGCTGTTGATTTACTTGGTAAGTATCTTTTTACCTCAATTGATGGTGCTGTTACTGGGGGGATAATAGTTGAAACAGAAGCTTATAAGGGTGTTGAGGATAAGGCTTCTCATGCTTATGCCGGGCGCTTTACGAATAGAACACAGACCATGTATGAAGAGGGAGGACTGGCTTACGTTTATTTATGTTATGGAATCCATCATCTCTTTAATGTGGTAACGGGTCCAAAAGGAATTCCTCATGCGGTATTAATACGAGGGCTGGAGCCGGTTGAAGGCTTGGAACATATGCTTTCAAGAAGGGGGATGAGTATCCTGAAATCTAATATTACTGCCGGGCCTGGGGCATTGGCAAAGGCAATGGGTATCGATAAAAATCTTAATTCAGCTGATTTACAAGGTGATCTGATCTGGGTAGAAGACAGGGGATTGGGATTTAAGAACGAACAAATTGTTGCTTGTCCTCGGGTCGGCGTAGCTTATGCTGAGGACCATGCTTTACTGCCATGGCGTTATTTTGTAAAGGGAAATAGGTTTGTAAGCAAGCCAAATAAATACATTTGAAGAATGAATTTGGATAATGAATTGGAGTTAAATTTTGAGCGTACAATTGAATACGCAAAGCATATGGATCATGCAGATCCTTTAGGTGAACTGAGAAAGGATTTTTTGTTTCCTCAACAAAACGGAAGGCCTTTTATATATCTATGTGGCAACTCTTTAGGATTGCAACCTAAAGCCGCGTGTGAGGTAATAAATGTTCAATTGAAAAGCTGGGAGAATATGGCTGTTGAAGGTTGGTTCCAGGGGAATGCACCCTGGATGTTTTATCATAAAACGATCAAGGAAATGATAGCGCCGATTGTAGGTGCAAAGCCTTCTGAAGTTTGTCCGATGAATACTTTAACAGTGAATTTACATCTCCTGATGGTAAGCTTCTACAAGCCTTCAGGGAAACGTTACAAGATCATAATGGAGGCCGGCGCATTTCCATCAGATCAATATGCGGTAGAAAGTCAGGTCCGTTTTCATGGTATGGACCCTGCTGATGCCATTATTGAAGTTAGTCCAAGAGAAGGTGAATATACACTAAGAACTGAAGATGTAATCGCGCAGATATCAGAACATGGTGAGGAGATTGCGCTTGTTTTATTTGGTGGGATCAACTACTTTACCGGTCAGTGGTTTGATATGGAAGCTATAACCATCGCTGGTCATGCAGCTGGTGCAATAGTTGGATTCGACCTGGCTCATGCCGCGGGAAATGTTCCTATGCATTTACATGACTGGGGGGTTGATTTCGCTTGCTGGTGTTCATATAAATATCAGAACGCAGGTCCGGGGGGAATCAGCGCCATATTTGTACATGAAAAACATTTTGAAGAACGGTCACTAAACAGATTGTCTGGCTGGTGGGGATATAAGGAGTCTGAGCGTTTCAAGATGGAAAAAGGGTTCGTTCCGGAATACGGCGCGGATGGTTGGCAGGTAAGCTGCACTCAAGTCATTCCGATGGCACTGTATCACGCCTCCCTTTCTCTGTTTAAAAAAGCAGGTTATATGGAGCCATTGCGGAAGAAAAGTATTGCCTTGACTTCTTATCTCTTTTACACTATTAATCAGGTAAACCTAGCTCTGGGTGAAGAATATTATAAAATTATTACTCCCTTAAACAGTAGTGACAGGGGTGCACAGCTCTCTATGATTGCGAAGCAAGATGGTAAGGTTGTTTTTGAACACTTGGTAGCAAACAACGTGCTTGGCGATTGGCGCGAACCAAATGTTATCAGGCTAAGTCCTGTCCCTTTATACAATTCTTTTGAGGACATATATGTTGCTGGAAACCTACTTTTAGAAATAAGTAAAAAGCTTTTTAAATAATCGAAATTCATGATCAATTACAACCCTAAAGATTGGTTTACCTTTATATTTCATATCCATAAGGCTGACACCTTCAGGAAATTATGGCCTTTGATGTTAAGTGTTGCTGCTTTTTCCGGCCTTATTACCTTTGTGGAGCTCAATTACATAAAACTCGGCGAAAGCATGTATGTGAAGAACATAGGCATGATGCATAGTCTTTTAGGACTCGTTATCTCGCTTTTATTAGTTTTTCGGACCAACACATCCTATGATAGGTGGTGGGAAGGGCGCAAATTACTAGGTGCCTTGACAAATGTTAGCAGGAATCTGGCGATTAAGGTCAAGTCGCTGCGCCTTGATGAAAGTCACGTAGAGTTTTTCGAGTACGCGATACCTAAGTACGCCTTTGCGCTAAAGGAGCACCTGCGTGAAAAACAATATTTTGGTAAAAACAGTTTCTTGATTGAAGTAGATGGGGGTAAGCACATTCCCAATCAGGTTGCTGCCAGCCTATCATTAAGAGTTTATGATCTGCTGGCTGAAGGATTGATCAGTCAGGAACAGCTTTTAATAATATCAGCAGATATACAGCAGTTCACAGATATTTGTGGTGGTTGTGAGCGGATTAAGAAAACACCCATACCTTTTTCTTACAGCACTTTTATTAAAAAGTTTATATTCGTATATGTACTCACTCTGCCGATCGGCTGGGTGTTTAGTCTAGGTTATTTTTTAATTCCAATAGTGCCTTTCATTTTATATGTGTTGGCCAGCTTGGAGTTGATTGCAGAGGAAATTGAGGATCCTTTTGGCATGGATGCCAATGATTTGCCGGTAGACACAATTTGCGATAATATTGAGAAGCATGTAGGGGAGATATTAAGGTAATTATGATAAAGATTGCATGGGATCCCATTTATGCCCATCCTCTGCCGGAAGGCCATCGCTTTCCGATGGTTAAGTACGAACTTATTCCGGAGCAACTGCTTTATGAAGGAGCGATTAGTATTACAAACCTATTTTCTCCTAAGCCAGTAGCCGAAGCCAATATTCTATTGGCTCATGATGCGATGTATTGGGAGCAGTTGAGGGACTTGACGCTTCCAGCTAAGGAACAGCGACGTATTGGTTTTCCGCTATCTGCAAAGCTAGTAGAACGGGAACTTAGGATAGCTCAAGGTACGATTGATGGAGCTTTATATGCGCTCCAGTTTGGAATTGCTTTTAATGTAGCCGGTGGTACCCATCATGCGGGTAGTAATTGGGGAGAAGGTTTCTGCATGCTGAATGATCAGGCGATCGCTGCTAGCTACTTACTTAAGAAGGGGTTGGTGGGTAAGGTGTTAACCATAGATTTAGATGTATACCAGGGGAATGGTACGGCAGAGATCTTTGCTAATGAACCCAGGGTATTTACCTTCTCTATGCATGGGGAGAAAAATTTCCCTTTTAGAAAAGAAAACTCAGATTTGGACATTGGCTTGGAGGATGCGACAAATGACGGTATATTTTTAGGAATGCTTCGCAGGACCTTGCCTATTTTATTGGAGCAAGAACCTGATTTTGTTTTTTATCTTGCCGGCGTTGATGTTTTGAGCAGTGATAAACTAGGTAAGCTGTCTTTATCTAAAGCTGCTTGTAAAGAGCGGGACAGGCTGGTGTTGCAGTTCTGTAAAGACCACAGTTTGCCGGTACAGGTAAGTATGGGTGGAGGGTATTCTCCAGCGATCAAAGATATTGTTGATGCACATTGCAACACTTTTAAGGTAGGAATTGATATTTTTGACTGATTATGAAAATTGTGATAGCTGAAAAGCCTTCTGTGGCGCGTGAGCTGGCTAAGGTGTTTGGTGCGACTACAAAGAAGGACGGATATATTGAAGGTAAGGGATATTCTTTTACTTGGGCGTTCGGCCATTTGCTCCAGCTGGCACCACCTCAAGAATATGGTTACATAGGGTGGAGACGGCAGCATCTGCCGATGTTACCGCTTAAATTCAAGCTGGGAATACGGAAGATCAAAACCAAAGATGGATTGGTAGAAGATCCTGGTGTTCGTAAGCAGCTGGATATTATTAAGAGATTATTTGATGAGGCTACGGAGATTATTGTGGCAACCGATGCCGGGCGTGAAGGTGAACTCATTTTCCGCTACATATATTATTTCCTGAAATGTAAAAAACCTTTTAAGCGGTTATGGATTTCCTCTCAAACTGACGAAGCGATAAAGGAAGGCTTCAGAAATTTGAAGCCAGGCATAGACTATGATACGCTATTTAATTCTGCGCATTGTCGCTCAGAATCTGATTGGCTGGTTGGTATGAATGCTACTCAAGCCTTAAGTATCTCTGCAGGTTCCAGGTCTGTACTTTCTTTGGGAAGAGTGCAGACCCCTACTTTGGCAATGATCTGTTCTCGGTTTTTAGAGATTAAAAATTTTGTGCCACAGACCTTTTACCAATTGGCTATTCAGGTAGATAAGGGTGGTCAATTATTCAGGGCGATGTCTGTAAATAATTTTGATAAGAAAGAAGATGCTGAAAATACTTTTGCGAAAATTGAAGATTTAGAGTCTGGTTTTAGCAATGGTGCTCGGATAGCTGCAGTGGAAGCTAAACCACGAAAAGAGCCGCCACCGCTGTTACATGATTTAAGTAGTTTGCAGCAGGAAGCCAATAAGAAAAGAAGCTTAACGGCCGATCAGACTTTAAACATCCTGCAGGGATTATACGAAAGTAAACTAATTACTTATCCAAGAACTGGAAGCAGATATATTGGAGATGATGTATATGCTGGCGTTCCACTATTGATATCCAAACTTAGGGAGCATAATGAATTTGGAAAACACGCTGAGTTCTTAGCTACAGTATCTTTAAATAAAAGAAGTGTAAATGCAAAGAAGGTTACGGATCACCATGCAATTCTGCCCACCGGGGAATCTCCTTATCAATTGAGCGGGGATAAGAAAGCCATTTACGATATGATTGCCGGCCGTTTGTTGGAGGCTTTTCATCAAGAATGTGTGAAGGAAATAACCAAGATCACTGTAGAATCTGGATCTTTATTTGTCGCAAATGGTACAGTGATTCGCATTGCGGGATGGCGTTCAGTCTTTAATGATAAAGATGAGGAGAAAAAAGACGAGGAAAATCCATCTTTACCTAAGGTAAAAGTGAGAGAGGCATTGCCAATTGTCAAGAAGGCACTATTGGAAAAACAGACCAAACCAAAATCTTTATATAATGAGGCGTCACTGCTTAAGGCACTGGAAACTTCCGGAAAGGATATTGAGGATGAAGAGTTGCGTTATGCGATGAAAGATAGTGGTTTGGGTACGCCCGCAACCCGGGCAGCAATTATTGAGACCCTCATTAACAGGGCGTATGTGGTCCGGGAGAAGCGAAACCTTGTGCCTACAACCAAAGGCCTTGCGGTGTATGAGGTAGTTAAGGATAAAAAGATTGCGCAGGCAGAACTTACTGGTCAGTGGGAAAAGCGTTTGGAAGAAATCAGATCGGGTGCTTCCGTTGCAGATTTCAAAGCGGAGATTACTGAATACACCAAAACGATAACCAGTGAGCTGCTGTTGGCTGGTGTTGGAATGTTTCAGAGTTAAACAATATAGCCTAGGATGATGTTTATATTTGCATACCAATACCTATCAAAATGAAAACTGATCTTATAGAAATATTCCAGACCATTAGAGCATCATTGCAGCCTTATGCCACACTCGGTTTTGATAACCGTACCAATAGCGACACAGTTTATGATTTGTGGAGTAATAAAAATGTAGAGATAGCCGGAGCCGATAAAAATGAAGTTTTCTTTACTAGTGTATCAATAGAGGAACATCATATAACCATTCGTTTTTTTTCAAACGATCAGATTGACTATTTTAAAGATCTTGCTGAACATGGTCTTCGCAAATTATTAAATAAGGAAGGATATATTGAAATTGTTGAGTTGGATGATGCCTCGCTCTCCAAAATTGAGGAAGCAATAGCTGCAGCATTTAAAATTTTTAAAGATAAGGATTGGGTAGCATAATTCAATCCTGGCACAATGATCTTTTAACTGAGCTTAATTCAGTAGGACTTCATTATGAGATATTTGTACAGGCGCATTATAGCCTTGTATTATTAAAGGAGGGTGAGGTCGTTCTAAATTTGTTAAACTTGAACAACTCGAAAACACCGGAAGAAGTATTAAATCTACCAAATGTTTATAATCTGGAGAAGAAACAGCTTATTCATCTATGGGAAGACGTTTGGTCAACTAGAAAGGAACAAGTGCTATCCAGGTTAAAGGCAATAGCTGGACTTAATACCAGAATACATGCTCGGAAAACAGAAATAGTATCCCTGTCTCAACCGGAAGCTAATGTATTCTTGAATAAAAATCATTTACAGTTTTCTGTGGGCGCGAGACACAGGTATGGGTTGGTAGTCGATAATGGATTAGTTGCTGTCGCTTGCTTTAGTGGATTAAGAAAAATGCATAATGGCACTGCAGGTTACAGATCGGCGGAGTTAATTAGATTTGCTAACCTACATGGAATTACTGTGATCGGCGGGTTTACAAAATTATTGTCTCATTTTATAAAACGTCATCAACCAAATGATATTATGAGCTATGCAGATAGGGATTGGTCTAAGGGTTCAGCTTACGAGCGATCGGGATTTATTCTTGCAGGAATTACACCTCCAGCGATCATTTTAGTGAATAAAAATACATTAAGCAGAACTTTTGCTCATCGTATGAATGATTCCCAGTCCGAGGATCTTTACCTCAAAATTTTCAATACTGGGAACTTAAAATATATATTGGCTTGTGAGTAATATGAACCGGTTAATTATAATACTGGGGCCGACAGCTTCTGGAAAGACAAGGTTAGCTGTAAAATTGGCCTGTCAACTAGGTGCTGAGATAATAAGCGCCGATAGTCGGCAAGTGTTCAGGGATATGAATATTGGCACTGGAAAAGATCTGTCCGAATATATAATCGACGGACACAAAATACCTTTTCATTTGATTGATATCAAAGAAGCTGGAGAAAAATACAATGTCAATGAATTTAAAGAAGATTTTTTTAAAGTATTTAATAAGTTAAATAGCGAAGGAACGTTGCCGATACTCTGTGGTGGTACTGGGATGTATATTCACAGCTTATTACAAAATCAAGTATATACATCGATTCCTAATGATGAGGATTTGCGTATTAAAATTTGTAGTCTTGATATTGAGAAATTGAGAACAAAGCTTGCTTCCTACCCTGTAGAATTCACCAAACATGCAGATCTTTCCTCGCATAAGCGATTGATCAGAGCCATCGAAGTAGCAGAGTTCTTGCTCAATAATGACTTGCCTGTAGTCGACACGCCAATAATTAGGCCTCTTGTAATAGGATTGAACCCAGGGCTTACGTTACGAAGGTTCAATATCATAGCCAGGTTAGAAGCCCGTATTCAAGACGGATTAATTGATGAGGTAGAGGGTCTTGTAGCCAAGGGGTTAAGTAGGGAGATGCTTGACTATTATGGGTTAGAATACAGATTTGTGGGAGCGTATTTGAGGGGGGAATATAGTATAGCTGAACTAAAAGAGCGACTAAGTACTGCGATTTGTCAATTTGCAAAACGCCAGATGACCTTTTTTCGGAAGATGGAAAAGGATGGGGTTAAGATCAACTGGTTTGATCTAGATTTGGATGATAATGAGTTATATGACAATACGTTACAGTTAGCTGAAAGGTCGTTTTTAGTTTAAAAAATTAGCTTTAAGGTAAACCGAAATGCGGCTTTTGTTGGTTATGGCATACAATTTGTAATTTGACAGGTTATGCGGCAAATGCTTCATACAGACTTTAAACAAACGAAAATGAAATTATCTACAAAATTAATGGCTCCTGCAATAGCTGCGCTAGCCTTATTTTTCACCACTAACGTAAGTGCTCAGGATTCCCGTAAATTTGGAATAGGATTAAGCCTTGGCGTTCCTACAACAAATTTATATAATTTTGCTATTGGAGCAGATGCCAGGATGCAGTTTGATGTTACCAAGAGATTGTCGATTCCGGTAGCAGCAGGATATAATCACTACATCGCAAAAGACAATGTTCTTCCGGATTACGGATATATACCTGTTAAAACTGGTTTGAAATATTTCTTTGATCCTAGTGGATCGGGGCTGTATGCAATGGGTGAAGTAGGGGCTGCTTTTGGTGTTACCAGTAGAGCTAAAACTACTTTTCTATATGCACCGACCGTTGGATATTCCTGGAGTAATGGACTTGACCTAGGTGTTAGATACGAGAATACTGGAAAAGGTGTTGATATTGTTGGAGCTCCGCAAATGGGACAGGTAGCTCTACGTATCGCTTACGGGTTTAAATTATAAAAGCTAATCAACTTAAATGCCTTGGATGCATATTATGCGTTCAAGGCATTTTTTATTATCTATAATTATTTAGAGTATCTATATTAAAATATTTATTTCTTCTTTTTTAGAACCGAATGCAAGTTTGGTTCGTATGTCAGATTAAATAAATAGAAGATCAATTTAAAATCACAACTTATGAAAACTATTACTAAAATTCTTTCAATCGCTGCAGTAGCATTGACGATTGGTACAACTAGTGCAAGCGCACAATCTATGGAACGTACGACTGGGGTACGTCTTGGTTTCGGCTTGAATGGTGGTGTCGCTGAGAAAGGCTCTCCATTTGAATATGGCGTAGGCGCAGATGCTAGACTACAGTTCGATTTATCTAAAGAACTTTCAATTACAGCTACGGGTGGCTATACTCGCCTGATGGCAAAAGACAACATGGGTGATGATTATGATTTCATTCCAGCTAAGGGTGGTGTAAAAATCTTCCCAATCGGAAATATGTATACGATTGGAGAAATAGGTGCTGGATTCGGTATCAAAAATGGTTCTAAAACGTCACTGATTTTTGGTGGTGGTATCGGTTATGCCTGGAATGGTGGAGTAGATATCAGCGCTAGATATGAAGGATACAAACAAGACAGTTCATCTAGCACTTACAGACCTCAAAATGGCCAATTTGCGTTGCGTATAGCATACGGATTTAAATTATAACACTTAATTATCATATTTTATTTAAAGCCCCTGATTTTTCAGGGGCTTTTTTAGTTATTTAAATTTAAAATGGTAATTTAACCAAAAAACAGCTTGGCGGGCTTTACAACCAAATAAATAACTTTATTATGAAAAAAATATTCGCGGTATCTATTGTAATGATCCTGTTTTCGTGCACGAACTCTCAGCAAAAAAATGCAACAATAGTTAGTGACACTATTGCCGCCCCTAAAACTGAAGCAGGAACTGTTAAACTAGTTGATGCTAAAGTTCAAAATATCTTCAACGATTACATTTCCTTGAAGAATTCCCTGGTTGCTACTAAATATGAAGAAGCACAACAATCAGCCGGAAAGCTTAAGGTAAGTCTTGCTGACTATCCAGGTTGTGAGAATACTGCGCTAATTGCTGAGAAGATTTCAGTAGCAAAGGATATTGCAGATCAACGCAAGGAATTTACCTTGTTGAGTTCAGATGTTATTGCAATGTTTAAACATGCTGACATTAGTGCTGGCTCAATTTACATTCAACACTGCCCTATGGCAAATAAAGGTAATGGTGGAGATTGGTTATCCTCTGATAAAAAAATTCAGAATCCATATTATGGAGATGAAATGATGGAATGTGGGGCTGTTTTACAAACAATCAATTAGTAGATTTATTAAAAATTTAGAATATATATATGTCAGATATTGTAGAAATTAAGATTGATGGGAAAGTGTATGAGTTTCCTGTAGTAACAGGAACTGAGGGGGAGAAGGCCATCGATATTTCGAAATTAAGAGACTTAACCGGGCACATTACATTAGATTTTGGCTACAAAAATACGGGCTCAACAAAAAGTGCAATAACTTTCCTGGACGGAGAGAAAGGGATACTTAAATATAGAGGATATCCTATTGAAGAGCTTGCTGCTAAATCCACATTTTTAGAAGTCGCTTACCTTTTAATCTATGGAAATCTGCCAACGCAGAAAGAACTCGGCGACTTCCAATCGAAAATACGCACGCATACTTTGATTCATGAAGATATGAAGAAATTTCTTGATGGTTACCCATCGAAATCTCATCCAATGGCTCAATTGGCTTCGCTTGTATGTTCGCTATCTACCTTTTATCCAGAGTCTTTAATTGCAAATTCTTCGCCTGAAACTATGGATCTAACGATGATCAAGTTATTGGCTAAGTTCCCCACGATCGTTTCATTTATTTACAAGAAGTCGCTGGGTCATCCACTTGTTTATCCTAAAAACAAATATGATTATGTAAGTAATTTTCTCAATATGATCTTCGGACAACGTACTGAAGAAATCATAATCGATCCAGTAGTTGTAACCGCAATGAATACGTTGTTGATCCTTCATGCTGATCATGAGCAAAACTGCTCGGCATCAACAGTGAGGATGGTAGGATCTTCAGACTGTAACCTTTATGCTTCAGTTTCAGCAGGTATTGCGGCACTTTGGGGGCCGTTACACGGTGGTGCTAATCAGGCCGTCATTGAAATGTTGGAACTCATAAAAGAAGACGGTGGGGATACCGAGAAATGGATAAATAAGGCTAAGGATAAAAATGATCCATTTAGAATGATGGGCTTCGGTCACAGAGTATATAAAAACTTTGATCCTAGGGCAAAGATTATTAAAAAAGCATGCGACGATATCCTGGAGAAATTGGGTATTGATGATCCTATCTTGGGGATCGCTAAAAAACTCGAAGAAGCCGCTCTGAGTGATCCTTATTTTGTAGAACGTAAGTTATATCCTAACGTGGATTTCTATTCAGGTATTATATACAGAGCTTTAGGATTTCCTACGGACATGTTCACCGTACTATTTGCATTAGGTCGTCTGCCAGGTTGGATTGCTCAATGGAAAGAGATGCACGAAAATAAAGAGCCGATCGGTCGCCCAAGACAAATTTACACAGGTCATACAAATAGAGAATTTGTAGCTATAGAAAAACGTTAGTATTAAAATAAGTCCAACCAAAAAGCCCGATCATTTTAAATGATCGGGCTTTTTTAGTAGTTCATTGCTTTGATAGCCTCAACTTCTGCGCGGTTATGTTTGTATTTAAAGATGAATGGGAAAACTAATGCAAGAATTAAGGTATATGCTGAAAAGGTTAGCCATATGTTATGCCAATCTTTACTTTGATCTGCGAAAGTGAAAAAATTCTCAATAATTAATCCACTGGCGAAGCTACCAAAGAGCGCACCGAATCCATTCACCATCATCATGAATAATCCCTGAGCGCTTCCACGCATGGTTTGATCGATCTGTGTTTCTACGAATAAGGACCCTGAGATATTAAAGAAGTCGAACGCCATCCCATAAATAATGCAGGATAGTATAATCATCCATAAGCCTCCTGCCGGATCCGCGAAAGCAAATAGACCAAATCTTAATACCCAAGCTAGCATACTGAAGAGCATTACATACTTAATTCCAAATTTTCGAAGAAAGAAAGGGATTGCTAAAATGAACAGCGTTTCGGAAATCTGAGAGATAGACATTATAATTGCAGGATACTTTACAGCAAGAAGATTTTCGTAGGCCGGAATATTTTTAAAGTCATGCAAAAAGGTATCGCCATAGGCGTTAGTCAATTGCAATGCTGCACCGAGGAACATGGAGAAAAGGAAAAAAACAGCGAATTTTTTTTGCTTGAAAAGCGTAAAAGCCCTTAAGCCCAAGGCATCAACAAAAGTCTTTGTTTGGATCTTGTTTGCTAAAGGAGGGCACTTTGGCAAAGTAAATGAGTAGATTCCCAAGGCTAATGACACAGCAGAAGCAATATAGAATTGGTTAGAGGAAGCCTCATTTCCAGATAAGCTTACCACCCATAATGCAGCAATAAATCCGATAGTTCCCCAAATTCTAATTGGAGGATAATCTTTTACAACATCCTTATTGTCGTTTTTAAGTGCTGAATAAGCCACCGTTATTGACAATGAGAGCGTAGGCATGTAAAAGATCATGTTCAACAGAATAACCCAAAAGAAAGTTGTAGGATTGTCAACCAGAGGTAAGCAAAATAAAACAATTGCACCAAGAATGTGCATAGTTCCGTATAGTTTCTCTGCATTTATGAAGCGATCTGAGATGATTCCCGTAATTGCAGGCATGAATATCGAAGCAATACCCATTGTTGAGAAAATAACTCCAAATTCTGCGCCTGACCATTGTTTATTTTGGAACCAATAAACTCCAATTGTGATTAGCCATGAGCCCCAAATAAAGAATTGCATGAAATTCATTAGGGTCAGGCGAAACTTTACACTCATAATAATAGTCTAGTTTGATTTTAGCAAGTAAGGACTGAATATAGTACTATTTCGAATAAAAATCTTACTCGGATTTATTTCTTTTATTTATCTCATCACGTATCCTTGCAGCTTTTTCATATGCTTCTTCCGTGATTGCATTCAGAAGTTTCTGCTGAAGTTCTTCAGTGCTCAGTTCATTATAACCTGATGATGGGATAGAAGTTGTAATATCTTCAGAACCTTGCTCTTTGGGGATGTTATCTATGTTCTCAAGAAATAATAGGTCGTTACCTTCAATTACAATTCCTGCGGAGGAGAGGATAAATTCGTAGGTGTATATTGCAGCTTTAAAACGAACCGCTAACGCAATGGCATCTGACGTTCTTGCATCAATTTCTTTTATATTTTTTCCATCGCTACAGATCAATTTTGCGAAAAATACCCCCTCAACCAAGTTATAAATCAGTACTTCCTGAATTTGTATTTCGTAAGTTTCCGCTAAAGTTTTAAAAAGATCATGGGTTAATGGTCTGGATGGAGTCATTTGCTCAATCTCTATCGCGATAGCCTGAGCTTCAAATGCACCAATGATGATTGGCAAGCGCCTTCTACCGTTCACTTCGCCAAGTACTAAAGCGTAAGCGCCAGATTGAGTTTGGCTGTAAGATAAGCCTACAATGTCAAGTTTTACTTTTTTCATATTGAGATGAGCCGCTGCTCAAAGAGGTTTTGAACAGCGACTAATATTACCCTTTGTGGGATTTTAATGCTTCGATTAACTTAGGGACAACTTCGAATGCGTCTCCAACAATACCATAATCAGCTACTTTGAAAAATGGAGCCTCCGGGTCTTTATTGATTACAACAATGACTTTTGAGGAGCTCACTCCAGCTAAATGTTGTATTGCGCCGGAAATACCTATTGCGATATATAGATTGGGACTGATAGCGATTCCAGTCTGACCAACATGTTCAGAGTGAGGCCTCCAATCTGCATCGGAAACTGGCTTTGAACATGCTGTGGCTGCGCCAAGAAGATTTGCAAGCTCTTCGATCATTCCCCAGTTTTCAGGGCCTTTTAAACCACGTCCAGCAGATACTACTAATTCTGCATCTGGTAAAGACACTTTGTTTGTCGCTCTAACAATCTCTTTAACAATGGCATTAAAATCTGTTGATTTGACCGTCGGAGAAAAAATCTCTATACTAGCATCAGTCGCATTTTCTTTTACGCCAAAAGCATTAGGATTCAATGCTATGACTTTATTTTCAGATAATAGTTCGGTGATTGCAAATGCCTTACCAGAGAAAGCTGTTTTTTTAACCAGGAATTTGCCTCCTTCTAGATTAGGGAGCTCAACGGCGCCATCAATTAATCCAGCTTGAAGTTTAACTGCAACCCTTGGAGCAAGACCTTTTCCTGTAAATGAATTTGACAACACAACAATATTTGCGGACTCGGCTTTGGCGGCTTCTGCGATAATGGATGCATAGGCCTGATTTATGAAATCTTTTAACTGCTCATTGGAAACACTCAGTACTTTTGATGCTCCATAGTTTCCTAAGGATTTTAATTCTGAGTCTTCAACATTCCCTATGGAAACAGCAGTTAAATTGGTGTTTTGGTGATCTGCAATGGCTTTTGCGTAAGAAACTGCTTCAAATACAGATTTCTTGAATTTACCATCGACTTGTTCTACATATACTAAAACTGACATACGGTCTCTTTAAAGATTTGAAATAGATGATGTTAAATAACTTTTGCTTCCTGATGAAGAAGGTCAATCAATTTTGAAGGATCTTCTGATGGAATTAATTTGACTGCTCCACGGGGAGGGGGAGTTTCAAACTGTTGAACTTTCGCTACCTCAGCAATATCTTTCGCCTCAATAATCTGCAAGGGTTTAGTTCTAGCAGACATAATCCCTCTCATATTAGGGATTTTTGGATCTGCTGTACCTTCAGCGCAACTCGCTACGAACTTACCAGTAACAGAAATCACCTCTTTACCACCTTCTATCTCCCTATCAATTGTAGCGGTTGACCCATCATATTCAAGTTTTTTGATGATAGAAATAGAGGGGATATCCAAAAACTCACCAATCATTGCCGCTACTTGAGAGCCATTGTAATCAATGGATTCACGTCCGCATAATATCATGTCAAAATCTTGAGTTTTCGCATATTCAGCAATTTGGTAAGCGACATAGTAGGCATCCCTTGGGGCAGCATTGATTCTCACTGCATCATCTGCTCCAATAGCCAATGCCTTTCTTATTGTAGGGTCCGTTTGACTTTCACCCACATTAATGACAGTTACTGTCCCTTTGCCGCCTTCACATAATTCGATTGCTTTAGATAGCGCAATTTCGTCATAGGGATTTACTATAAATTGTACACCGGTAGTATTGAATTGTGTATTATTGTTGGTAAAAGTTATTTTTGTCGTTGTGTCGGGAACATTACTGATACAAACTAATATCTTCATACGTTTAATATTTATATAAAAGGTTATTCATAGGTTAGGTGCCTTCAAGACTCCGATGCCTTTATGCAAATCTAGTTAAAAAAGCAGGGATAAAAAATGCAAAGTACCCGATTGGCCAAGTTATTGGAATTTTTAGATAGTGATCCAAATGATCCTTTCATATTGTATGCACTTGCTACCGAATACAATTCTTTAAATGATGTTGAGGAGGCTTTTTCCTATTATTTAAAGCTGGTTGCTGTCCATCCGGATTATGTTGGAACCTATTACCATCTGGGTAAGCTTTACGAAAAAAATAATAATCCAGAGGCAGCAATCGAAGTATATCAAAAGGGTATGATTGCAGCGAGAACCAAACATGATATGCACGCGTTTTCAGAACTGCAGGCTGCTTTTAACTCTGCCTCAGGATTAGATTACGAAGACGATTAATTTGTATGTTGAACAAAAAACAGCTGCTGTTTTTGAGGGATGTATGTTTTTTTACATTTACTGCCTTTGGGGGTGCACAAGCTCATTTGTCCCTGTTATTAAGGTATTTTGTTAAAACCAATCGTTATATCTCCGAAGAACAACTATTAGAGATAAATGCCTTGGCCCAAGTGTTGCCCGGACCTGCTTCTACGCAAACCCTTGTTGGTATAGCATATAAGGTTGGTGGATTGAAACTTTCCTTAATTACTTTTTTAATTTGGATACTTCCCTCCGCTGCCGTTATGACTTTCGCAGCAATTAGTTACGCAAGATTTGACCAAAAGCAAAAGTTTGCAGAAATATTAGAATATATTCAGCCAATTGCACTTGGTATTGTAGCATATGGAGGTTATACACTTGCCAGGAGGGTGTTAGCTTCACAGGTCAGTGTCTTTCTTGCCTTAGCTGCTACCATCTGCACGTTAGTTCTACGAAATGCCTATGTTTTTCCATTAGCTATCTTGATTGGCGGAATGGTATCCTCTGCTCTGGATACTCCAAAAGAAGAAAGCGAAATACGAGTTAAGCTGTTTTCAAACATCAATAGGAGAAAGCTAATCTATTTTATTGGCGTACTCCTGCTATTAGCGTTATTAGGCGCAGTTATCAACAGGACATCGCCGTTTAGCTTACCTATTAGGCTTTTCGAAAACTTTTACCGTAATGGTATTTTTGTTTTTGGAGGGGGACAAGTTTTGGTGCCTTTAATGTTTACTGAGTTTGTACAGATGAAACAATACTTGCATGCTTCAGGCTTTCTATCTGGATTTGCACTCCAACAAGCACTACCTGGCCCTACATTCTCATTCACCAGCTACATTGGAGCCTTAAGTATGAAAAACTTTGGATATGGGCTAGGTGGACAAATATTAGGTGGTGCCGTAGCTGTTATTGGTATTAATTTGCCGGGTTTAATTCTAGTTTTATTGA
Source organism: Pedobacter sp. JCM 36344 (assembly GCF_046546555.1). NCBI lineage: Bacteria > Pseudomonadati > Bacteroidota > Sphingobacteriia > Sphingobacteriales > Sphingobacteriaceae > Pedobacter > Pedobacter sp. JCM 36344. The sequence continues at coordinate 149,093 of NZ_JBKHKK010000006.1, read as the reverse complement.
TCGTGCCTTTCTGGGATGATTTAAAGAAAATTGCACGAATTAAGCATTCTTTATCTGGGATCAATGCTGTCAGTGTTGGTTTTATTATAGCTGCATTTATCTTACTTTTAATTCCTATCGGTCTGGATATTATGGCCATCGGAATACTTCTAAGTACATTCTTAATCTTAAATTTCACAAAAGTCAGCCCCACCGTTTTGGTGATAGTTGGTATTCTGCTAGGCTGCTTTATATAATGTTTATTTAAAACGGAGCATCTTCGTCATGCATATCATCCATCCTTGACGGTTTTATGATAACATTCCCTGATGGCCTGTCGAAGTTTTGAGAAGGGCTCATCCCAGCACCTGCATTATCCATAGAAAAAGAGGTAGGGGCAGCGAAGTTATCTTCGAGGTCTGTAAACTTAACATATTTGCCAATAAAGCGTAACGGTACAATTCCAGTTTCACCGTTACGGTGTTTCGCAATGATAACTTCGCCGATACCTGCTTGTGATCTGCCTTGCTCATCCTCAGTAATTCCGTAATACTCCGGTCTGTATAAAAATAGAACCATATCAGCATCCTGTTCAATGGATCCTGATTCACGTAAATCTGATAGCATTGGTCTTTTACCATTGGCACCAGGTCTGCTTTCTACAGCACGACTTAACTGAGAAAGTGCCAATACAGGAACATTTAACTCCTTGGCTACAGATTTCAAAGCCCTTGATATACTACCAATTTCTTGTTCCCTGTTACCGCCACCACTTTGTCCTTCGCCCTTACCATGCATTAATTGTAAATAATCGACGATGATGAGTTGCAAATCGTATTGTGATTTAAGCCTACGGCATTTGGCTCTAAACTCGAAAATATTGAGTGCAGGGGTATCGTCAATTAGTAAGGGTGCTTCAGTTAACGTACCTATTTTACTGTGCAACTGTTGCCATTCCCACTCTGCCAGGTTTCCTTTTCTAATTTTCTCTTGTTCAATTTCTGTTTCACCAGATATCAAACGATTGACTAATTGTACAGAAGACATTTCCAGAGAGAAAACCACTACGGGCCTTTTAAAATCTACAGCAGCGTTCCGTGCACAAGTAAGCACAAAAGCCGTTTTACCCATTGCTGGTCTTGCAGCAATAATCACAAGATCTGAAGGTTGCCATCCACCGGTAATTCTGTCAAGATCAGTAAACCCTGAAGGTACACCGGTCAGTCCGTCGCTCTTTCCTCTCAATTCTTCGAGGGTCGCCAAAGACTGTTTGATGATCTCATCCATCTTCTGCGTATCCCTTCTTAAATTGTTTTGCGCGATGTCAAACAGGTTTTTTTCGGCGTGATCTAATAGGTCAAAGATATCGGTAGTATCTTCGTAGGCACTTTGAATGATCTCAGATGAAATTCTGATAAGCTCTCTCTGAATATATTTTTGAGATATAATCCTTGCATGGTACTCAATATTCGCTGCGGAAGCAACTCGATTGGTCAAGTTAGTGATATAATAAGCACCACCAACTATTTCCAATAACCCTAATGTTCTGAGTTCTGCGGTTACTGTTAGGATATCAACAGGTTTAGATTTTTGAAAAAGGCCCTGTATGGCTTCAAATATCTTTTTGTGCGCCTCATGATAAAAAACATCAGGTTTCAAAATATCTATAACGGTAGACAGTGCATCTTTTTCCAACATCAAAGCACCAAGCACAGCCTCTTCAAGATCAATAGCCTGAGGAGGTATTTTACCCAATGTATTCATTGAATTTGCTAACCTGCTTTTTCTTGCAGTAAAGTTTGTTCTTTCCTGGCCTTGTGATCCACTATCGATACTCATAGACACAAAAATAGACAAAAATTAAGTCCTGCTTAAAACTGTTTATACACATTCGCCAGCCGATATTTAGATTGTTTTAACAAGGCGCGAAACATTTTACAGAATTTATTAACAGCGAAATGTTGATAAGGCATTTGATTACCAAAAAGAAATAGATATTAAACTTGATGTATAAACTTGATGTATAAACATGATTTACAATTTAAACGATTGTAACTGATCAGTTACTAAAGTTGATAGCGTTTGTAATAAGTTTAATATTGGTCTTTGTTATATTATGTTTTTGCGCCAAACCAGTCCAATGTGCTAAAGAACTTTTCGTTTGGTCGATAATTTCATCTATCAGCTTCTTGGTTAACTTTGATCCCCGTCCAAGTTTCACTAAATGGCTGGTTTTAGGATCTCTGCCTTCACCCATGACCATTGTGCTTTGTTCTCCGCTCGGGCCGCTCGAAAAAGTAAGATCATAGCCAGGTGCTAGTTTCCATTCGCCGGTTTCATCCAATAGAAAACTGAAGTTTTTAGCGTGATCATCTCGATTATGTGATAATACATTGAAAACAGCGAGGCGATACATTTTTTCGACTTCACGAATATCCTTGGTTAGGGCAGCAGTTAGATTGAGCAAATCTTCATAATCCATGGATGGAGTTCTGAAATCGCTATGCAATAAGCCACTCGCAGTATGCATATGTAACCGTTTATTACCATCTCTGTCAAATCGTTTTACGCCAAAATAACCAGCGCCCTTGTGTGATGAGAATAAGTGTGCTTCTGGCATGATCACGCCTGCTGACTTAGCCATTAAAGCATAGACATACTCAACTGCGCCGGCATCATAACCGTCCATTGCATTTGGAAATTTGACCAGCCAGGGTTCTAATCCTTCGTTAAGTTTCTTTGCGCCAAAGGTGATCTGCTTACGGTTATGATTTACAGCAATAAGAGCTTTCGGACAAGCACATGCGGATGATCCGTTCAAAGCCAATAACTCTTTAAGGATTTCTTCTGAACTACCTTGTAATACTTCTTCTGTCTGTGAGGCCAGATTATCGAGATCTAGAAATTCCTGGCTATTTGAAGGACTGTTGTCGGGTTCATAAACCAATGCCTCCATGCCATATAAGCCGACATGCGCCAAGCGATCCAACGGAGATTGGCTGGGAGGCAAGATACTTTGCGATCTTAGCAGTCGATCAAAAAGCAATCGCCCCCAGCCATCGGGTACACTATCGTTGAACACACCCGAGAGTCCTTCAAACGGACGTTGAGGTAATTCAATGACGCCTTTTTGCAATGGCAAGCGGACTGGAGATATTTCTATGCCCTTTTGAACGAATGCATTGGCATATTCAAAATAAATAATGTGGTCGCGTATGGCCAGTCGCCCTACAGCCTGAATTTCTGAACCAAAGTCTAGGCCAACCCTCAATTCTGTTATTGGTTGTGTCATTTCTTGCGCACTCTTTTTCTGGAAAAGGTATCTGTAGTTTTCAATACCTCATCTATTGACGTAAAAGTAGGCTTTGATGGTTTCAATACCTCGATTATTTCTTCTATGCCACCAGTAACCATCAAGAGCTTCAAAAAGGATCATATGGAAATTACACCTTTCTGCTCAAATTTGCGCAGTGTTGCAAGAGATACCCCCGAGCGCTCTGCCAAACCTTCCTGGGTTAACTCCATGGATAGTCGTCTGGCTCGAATACTTTCAGCTATTTTTAACTGAGCTTTCGATAAAGATATAAGTGATATCATTGTAGTAGTAATCTTTTTAATGTAACCAATTCTAATACTATTGTATTATTAAAATAGTCATTTGAATTATAATAAAGCTAACTTTTTCTCAACCATTACAAACCGGCTCCTCATACCATTTCAATGAGGCATAATCAAAACGACCAATACTTGAATAACAGGACTATACAGTTTCCAATTACTTCTAACGGTTTATAGTCACCAGGAGTTGCTACCTCGGATTTATACATGTTAATCATTCCACCGAAAGTTTCCTTCCGAGCATAAGCGGATATATTCATTCATCTTCAGTTTAAGTGACCATTAAACAAAAACGAAGGTATTTATGTAACCCATTATCATTATTCCGCCGTTTTTTGATTGTGGATTAGATAAGTATTTGATAAGAAATTTTGATCTGTAATTAACGAACTGCTATTTGTCATTGTAATGGCCTCTTGCAGAAAGTATATCTACTGTGATTATTTCATCATTAATTGAATAAACAAGACGATGTTTATCTGTGATTTTTCTAGCATATAATCCTTCAAGGTCATATTTTTTTAATTGAGGTTTACCTCGGCCAGTTTTAGGATGCTCTGCAAGCTCCTCAATAAGTAAACGGGCCTTTTTGTATGCTTGCGGTTCGGATTTTTTTAATGACTTCAGGTCTTGCTGTGCCTTCTGTGAGAATATGACAGTATACATTGATTAAAGGCTCTCAAAAAAATTATTTAAATCCTCCTTTGTTTTAAGAACAATGCTTTTACCATCTATAATCTCTTGCTGAGACTCTTTTATTCTTGCAATCATTTCCGACGTAAAGTACAAATCATCTGCTGATACCGGAGTGAGTACGTATGCTTGTTTGCTTCCTCTCTTTATCACAATCTTTTGCCCACTGTCAGCCATATCAAAAAAATCTTTTTGACGTTCTCTAAATTGCCTGCTAGTTGTTTCTATTATTCCTTTCATTGCGTACAGCGTTTGGTACACAAATATACTAACATTTAGGGCCATTTCGGCAAGCAATTTAATAACTATCTCTATTAATAATCATTTCCTGCTATTCAACCAAGTACACTTTGCAATTTGTAATGTGCAATTTGTATTATCACCACCACCGTTTAATGATAATATAGAGCCAGTGATCAAAGTGAGCCTACGGTTAGACACACCTTCGTTTAGTAAGATAATTTTTTCTCCTTGCCGTACTCAATGCCTTAGATCTATAGCTAAAGAGAAGAAGATAGCGTTCGAAGTATTATAATAGGTATCTTATATCTTAACTCCTAAAGTTTAAACTTCGTTTTTTAAGACTTATTACAATATAGCTTTATACTCAATATGTCTGCAATATCCAATCAATTAAAACTAACTCGTACTGCAGTGATCACTTGAAGAGGAAGTTGTTCTAATCAATCTATTTGGCAGTATACACATAATCGATAAATGCCTCATTACCGGACGAAAAGAAATGCTCTTTAATAATCAACCCTTCTACATTATAATTGTAAATGTGTCGTCTAATAAGATCAGAGTTACCATTATATTTAATGTCAGACTCCACTATCCAACCTTGGTCGTTATATACATAGTTAGTTACCTGATTCATATCCATACTTGGAACATTGATTTCCATTTTTGCGACATTGCCCCTTGAATTATATGTGTAATTTACGCTATATACGAGACCTATCTTAGGAAGAAGAAGACTGGTATATTCACTACGAATAACCAAATTAAGATTATTGTAGGTAAAGATTTCTTTGTTAATAGCCGTGTCGGTATTGCCAGCATAAATCGTTACAACAGACTTTTTGCCATTGCTTCCATAAGTGAACGCTAAACGCTTGATAACAGAGTTATTTGCTCCGTATTCTTTGTATCCATATTCTTTGACTTCGAGCGTGTCACCACTGTTATTATAAGTGCACACAGAACGAATACCGTCAACCATTTGTTCAACTCTTCTTCCATTTTCATATTTATAAGTCCCAATGTGTTTGTGTGATGTGCTGTCAGAATGTATTAATACATAATCAGTAAGATTTCCGTTATTGTCAAAATTGCTTTTTGAGTAAAGTCTTCGCTTGGCTGCGTTTGGAATGCCGTTCTCTACTGGTATCTGAAATTGTTCGATCTTCGAATACTTTTGACTATTTGCCTTTAGCTTTGGTTTTATCAATGATTTTGACTGTTTCAAATCTTCCAGGTGGCGTAAATGAATCTCAGTTTTGATTTGAATAGAATCAGTTCCTATTCTCACATTCAAGCCAGGTTCTACAAATGTTAGATTTGTAGTATCATTTCTATCTTCACCGTCAATTGCGAAAGGTAATCTACGCTTATCCCCTTTTATATTGTGTTTTTCATAGAACTCTTTTAGAGTGGAGATTTTAAAACCTGCCTTCAGAGTAATCTCAGCTATAAGTGATACCTCTTTCAAACTTCCAAATCGTTTTTCAATTTCCTGCAAAGGCAATACCCTTATATCCGCAATGGCTGAATTGTCGACAACTAGGTTTTTGGTAACTATTTCTTTTGAGGACGCTGATGCTTTTATAATCCAAAACCCTGGTGCTCTTTTATTTTTTTCCTGACCATGCGAGAGTAATGGAAATAACAGCACTCCTATACTCATAAGTAATTTTATTTTCATGCTGGAATTATTATTATTTGGTTATAATCTAGTGTAATATATGAAATTACATGTGGCGAAAATTAAACTTTGTCTGGTTATTATAAAATGATAAATGAGTAGCTAACAGTTTCCACTGAGTATTCTGCAAGATTTACGCAAGAACTAAGTATTTATGCTAAAAGCGTTCCTTTTTTGAGACTGATTCTACTTTTCACATTTCTAAATAAACCCTCATTATTTGGTAATCAGGAAGGCTCGAAAATATTTTGATTATATCCTGTATATGACTTCTTAAAACTTATTTCCTTTAGGATTGATTATCATAAACTCATTCCATAATTCAAATCAGATTTTTAGTTTTTGATGATGAGTTTTTGATAAATTGCATTGCACAAAAACGAAGGTATTGACGTAATTTTAACATTATAGCATTCTTTCTTGATAATTAAGCAGATCTACTTCATTTCACATGAATAAAATACTTTCAATATATTTAGCGTGTAATGTTTATCAAGGACATGTAAAGTTCAATTTAGGACGATGTCAAGTTTTTCCAGGACTATGTAAAGCTATTCTAGGACTATACAGCGTACACTTCCCCCTGCACTACTTCGGCATTAACGGTTAACTCAGTGCACATTCCTTGGGAAAAGGCACCCCGTTTCCCAAGGAATGTGCACTGAGTTACCTAGTAGTTCCCTATTTGTTCCGACCGATCGAAGGTCTCTTAAAAAAATCGGTCGTTCAGCCTCTGATCTGGAGTCCAGTATTTTCGGATTTATCGAAAAGCACGAAGAGTTTCGCCGACATAATACCGGACATTTTGCACAAACGGCGGACATTCGCGGACATTTCTCTTGAAGATTAGTTTAGCTTGTTTAATCACCATACGTTTGTATCAAATAGCACAAGCGGGTACATGGCTAAGCTACTAGTAGCGTAAATATGGGGGTGTTAGTTAGTTGCTTACTGCGAAGCGGGCATGAAAAGTTCTTTGACGTATTATTATCATTCCTGGGCCGTCCGAAAGGTTTTTCCAACCAGTTCATTGACCGGTTAAACCACTATTAGGAATAAGGATTACGGAATCCCCGATATTTGATCTATTTTTGCGCTTCAATTTTAAAAAATGGAAAATTCCAGAAGACCACAAAGACCAAAAGAGAACAATGAATTTATTTTCGGTATCCGAGCTGTAATTGAGGCAATAAAAGCTGGTAAAGACATTGAAAGTATTTACATCCAAAGAGGTTTGGGAGGTGATATCATTCTGGAACTAAAAGCGCTGTTAAAGGAAGTTGATGCTCCGGTGCATAACGTTCCCGTAGAAAAGTTAAACCGGATGACCCTTAAGAATCACCAGGGTGTCATCGCGGTTGTCTCTGCAATTACTTTCCAGAAAATCGAAGATATCATTCCTTTAATTTACGAGAAAGGGGAGACTCCTCTGATTTTGATCCTTGATGGAATAACAGATGTAAGAAATATGGGAGCAATCGCAAGAACAGCTGCCTGCGCTGGAGTTCACGCCATTGTTGTGCCCACTAAAAACTCTGCACAGATCAATGCAGATGCAATTAAAACGTCTGCCGGTGCGCTGTTTACCATACCGGTTTGCAGACATCCAAACCTGCATAAAACAGCTCTATACCTTCAGGAATGTGGTCTTCAAATTGTTGCATGTACAGAAAAAACAACTGACCTGATCTACGCACCAGATTATACTGGGCCAACTGCCATCGTAATGGGTGCAGAGGATGAAGGTATTTCCAATGAGATCTTGAGGATGGCAAATCATCTCGCTAAAATCCCAATGATGGGAGAAATCAGTTCTTTGAATGTTTCCGTATCAGCAGGGGTTATATTATACGAAGCAATTAGACAAAGAACAACTTAACTAGTTATCCTCAAATAGGTATCCACTGTAAGCTAATCCTTTTGCAACGCTAATAAAGTTATCTCCTGAATGTATGGGCTTTTCAGGAAACTTGTCGTTGAATAAATTATTAACTGCCGAAACCATGGATGTGCCGCCTGTTAGAAACAAACTGTCAATATCAGTTGTAAGGATGTTATTTTTAAGCAAGAACTCGTCAAGATACTTACTGATCTTGTTCAAATCCTTTTGAATTATCTGGTCATATTCCATTCTCGATACCTGCTCATCAATTTCGATTCCCATCTTAGAATATAAAAAGTCTGTATTTGGATTGTTTGACAATTCAAGTTTACTCCGTTCGATAGCTTGGAAAACAGAGTAGCCAAGATTGTTTTCTGTGAGTGTGATTAGATTTTTAAACTTTCTATCTTTCTTCGAATAATGGTAATAGTTGTCCAGATCGTTTTTTATTTTCTGACCATTGAAGAAATTCATCTGTTCCCAGGAGCAGATATTAGCAAATAGTGAAACAGGAACATTAAGCATTTTACCTGGAGCTGCTTCGTAAAGGGTGTGTTTTCCAAAATATGGAGTGCCTTTTTCCCACATGAAGGAAGAATCAAAATTGTCTCCGCCAATGTAGATTCCTCCGGTCGCAATAATATCTGTATGCCGTTCTTTTGCACCTGCTCGTTCTGGATCTAGTGAGAGAAAGGTAAAGTCAGTCGTTCCTCCGCCTAGATCCGCTACAAGTACTTTTTCTTTATGCTTTAATGTCCGCTCATAGGCAAAGGCAGCACCAATTGGTTCAAACTGAAACCTGACATCTGAAAAACCTGCATTTGATGCCGCCTGATTTAGCCTTTTTTGCGCCAGGATATCTTTGGAAGCATCATCATCATCAAAAAAAACAGGCCTGCCAATAACTGCCTTGCTACAATCGACACCGGTAATCACATCAGCCCTTTGCTTTAATTCCTTCAAAATCAAGGTCACAAGATCCGAAGCATTTAATCTCCGGTTGTAGATTTTGGTTTCTATAAAACTGCTTCTTGGTAGAATACGCTTGATAGATTTCATGAATCTACCGCTCATTCCATCAGTTACATAGGCCTCAATAGCCTCTTTGCCCACAACATATTTTAACGGTGCTGAACTACTCTGATCTGAAAAAAAGTATAAAAGTGAAGGGACGATGATGGTTGCAACGATCTCTTTCGAGTCTTCATTGTATATGGAAAGAGCAGAATTGGTTGTCCCAAAATCTATTCCATAGAGAAAATTACCCATGTATTTTTACGCCTTAACTTTAGATGTATTTTGTTCCAAATCTCGATTTTACATCAGCAACAATTTGCTTAATGCTTTGCTCTTCAGACCGGGGACAAATTAATAGGGTATTGTTTGATTCTACGACGATATAATCATGGAGGTCCTGAAGTATAACTAACTTATCCTTTGGAACATTGACCATACAATTAGAGGAATTGAACATCATTACCTTCTCTGAAGGAATCACCGCATTACCAACATAGTCATGTTCTGCAATATCATAAATTGAAGCCCATGTTCCAAGGTCAGACCAGCCAAAATCAGCAGGAAGCACGTATACGTTTTCCGCTTTTTCCATTATTCCAAAGTCAATAGAGATATTTGTACATTGCTGATAAGCATCGCTAATAAATTCGCCTTCATTCTCGGTATTATAAAGGAAATTTCCCTGATAGAATATCTCATGCATTTCTGGTAAATGCTTTTGAAAAGCTTTATTAATAGAATTGGCAGACCAGATAAAAATCCCTGCATTCCATAGAAAATCTCCACTTTGAATAAATGACTTTGCTAAGTCTAAATTGGGTTTCTCAGTGAAAATCTTTACTTTGAAAATCTCCTCATCAGTCGGTAATGCGTGCTCGGTATATTGAATATATCCGAAACCTGTATCAGGGCGACTTGGTTTGATGCCAAGTGTTATCAGGCAATCATTTTCTGCTGCTGCTTTTAAAGATTGATCAATAGCAGCTACAAATGCATCTGGATTAGTAATTGTATGATCAGAAGGAGCAACAACAATTGTTGCATCCGGATTCAACATCGCAATCTTCATTGAGCCATATAAAATACATGGTGCCGTATTGCGCATGATTGGCTCGGCAAGTATTTGATTGTCACCAATATCAGGTAGCTGTTCCTTAATTATAGCTTTATATATCTCGTTGGTAACTATAAATATGTTTTCGGCTGGACAAATCTTAAGGAATCGTTCATAGGTACTTTGTATAAGAGTTTTACCAACTCCGAAGAAATCAATAAATTGTTTAGGGTATTCAGTTCTGCTAACGGGCCAAAACCTACTACCAACACCGCCAGCCATTATAAGGGCGTAATTATTTTTATTCATATTTGAACTCTCTAAATAATACCTTCCTGAAGAAGGTCATGTAAATGTATCATACCGAAGTACTTATTAGAATCGGTAATCAAAAGTTGCGTAATATTATTCCCTTTAATTAATTCCAATGCCTGCACAGCAAGCACTTCTTTATCAAGATGTTTTGGATTCTGGGTCATAATATCTTTAGCAGTAATGTCTGTCAAATTAGAATGTTGTTCAAGCATTCGTCTGATATCACCATCCGTAATTATTCCCAAAATGTCATTGCCATCAATAACAACAGTAGCACCTAAACGGTTTTGACTGATTTCAACAATAACATCTTTAATAGATGCGTCTGGGTGGATACTTGGTTTTGCGTTGCGTACGGCTAAGTCGCCTGTTTTAAGATATAAACGTTTACCAAGCGCCCCTCCGGGATGAAATTTCCCGAAATCTTCTTCGTTAAAATTGCGGGCATTCAAAAGACAGATCGCCAAGGCATCTCCCATGGCTAATTGAGCGGTAGTACTGGTAGTTGGGGCCAAGTTGTGTGGGCAAGCCTCTTTTTCAACATAGGTATTTAGGACAAAATCCGCTTGTAAAGCAAGTTCTGAATTCAATTCTCCTACCATACCAATTATGATATTTCCAGTTTGCTTAAGCAAAGGTGTGAGGACCTTAATTTCAGGGGTATTTCCGCTTTTAGAAAGACATATTACGACATCGTTCCTCTGAATCATCCCTAAGTCGCCGTGCACGGCATCTGCTGCGTGCATAAAGATTGAAGGGGTACCTGTTGAATTAAAGGTAGCGACAATTTTTTGAGCTATAATTGCACTTTTACCTATTCCTGTTACAATTACACGTCCTTCACTTTTTACTATTAACTCTACAACTTTAACAAAGTCTTCATCGATATTTTTTATGAGACCTAATATTGCATGGGCTTCTAAGTTTAAAGTGCTGACAGCCTCCTGTATTATGGATTTTTTACTTTTCAAACAGAATTATTTAGTATATTGATGCTTTGTAGTAATGCAAAATTATGTTATTTTGAAGTAAAAATAGCACTGAATATTTTATATAAGAAATGGATGTGAAAAAGTCGTTGTTTGACAACTTACAAACCTTTTTTGGTTTTGATAATTTTAAAGGTGATCAGGAGTCGATCATCACAAATGTTCTTGAAAAAAAGAACACTTTCGTTATCATGCCAACAGGAGGAGGGAAGTCTATTTGCTATCAATTACCCGCATTAATGCAAGGTGGAACTGCCATCGTAATCTCCCCTCTTATTGCCTTGATGAAAAATCAGGTGGACCAGTTAAGAGCATTTGGAGGAAGTGACAGCATAGCGCATTTTCTAAACTCTTCACTCAATAAAGCAGAAATTGCGGCAGTAAAAACTGATTTGTTATCAGGCCAGACTAAGTTATTGTACGTGGCTCCTGAATCGCTTTCAAAAACAGAAAATATCGAGTTTCTAAAGCTTATTACCATATCTTTTGTGGCCGTTGATGAAGCGCATTGTATTTCAGAGTGGGGTCATGATTTTCGACCGGAGTACAGGAAGATCAGGCAGGTAATTCAGGGCCTCGGGGATAATATACCAATTATAGCACTAACCGCAACGGCAACGCCAAAGGTTCAACAAGACATTATAAAAAATCTTCAGATGTCTGATGCCACGCTATTTAAATCTTCATTTAACCGTCCGAACCTCTTTTATGAAATTAGGCCGAAAAGAGACGTAATAAAAGAGATTATTAGGTACATAAAGCAAAATACAGGCAAATCTGGAATCATATATTGTTTGAGCCGTAAAAAGGTTGAAGAAGTAGCTGAGACCTTAAGCTTGAATGGTATAAAGGCATTGCCTTATCATGCAGGTCTTGAGCCAAAAGTCAGAGCAGATACCCAGGATAAGTTCCTTATGGAGGATGTTGAAGTGATCGTTGCGACCATAGCTTTCGGAATGGGTATTGATAAACCTGATGTTCGTTTTGTTATTCATCACGACATACCTAAAAGTATGGAAGGTTATTATCAGGAAACTGGAAGGGCCGGCCGGGATGGAGGAGAGGGTATTTGTATTGCTTTCTATGCACAGAAAGACGTCGATAAGCTTGCTAAGTTTATGAAAGACAAGCCTGTTTCAGAACGGGAGATTGGTACACAAATCCTTAAGGAAGTTATAGATTACGCAGAGTCTGGTGTGTGTAGAAGAAAGCAAATACTGCACTATTTTGGTGAAAATTTCAATGAAACAGGTTGTAATTGCATGTGTGACAACTGTAAAAAACCTAAACAGCAGTTTGAAGCTGAGGATTCCTTAGGGATTCTTCTAAAACTTATTAAAAAAATAGGGGAAAAATTTGATGATGCTCATATTCTTAACTTGATTATGGGCTCAGAAACTGCTCAAACAATTGCCTATGAACATCGGAAACTTCCTGAGTTCGGGATTGGCGTTGTTGAAGGGGTAAATCATTGGAAATCCTTGATTAGGCAAGCGGTATTAAACAATTTCTTATCTAAAGATATAGATAACTACGGTTTGCTTGCCTTAACAAATATAGGATTGAATTATATTGAAAATCCTTACAGCCTTAAATTCATACTTAACGAACCAATCGAAAGCGCCGCCGATGACGATGAGGATGATGTAAAGCATGGGTCAGGTACCTTAGATACCCAATTGCTCCAACTGTTAAAAGATTTAAGAAAGAAGATTGCGAAACAAAAGAACGTACCGCCTTTCGTCGTCTTTCAAGATCCTTCTTTAGAAGAGATGTGCACTCATTATCCAATCAGCACAGAAGAGTTGAAGCAGATCTCTGGCGTTGGGAATGGCAAGGCTATGAAATTCGGTAATCCTTTTTTAGAGTTGATCAAAAAATACGTTGAGGATAACGACCTAGAGCGTCCGATTGATTTAATTATTAAAACACAAGCCAATAAATCTCAGCTCAAAGTCTCAATAATCCAAAACATTGATAGGAAGATTGGTCTTGAAGATATCGCCAAATCAAAAGGGATCACTTACGACGACATTCTTAAAGAGGTGGAGGCGATTGTAAACTCTGGAACCAAACTTAACTTAACCTATTTTGTAGACGAGATTATAGATGAAGATAGACAGGGTGAAGTATTTGACTATTTTCAGTCTGCAGAAAATGACTCGATCGACGAAGCGTTGAAAGAATTAGGTGAATCCGATTACTCCAGAGAAGAAATTCAATTAATGCGTATTAAGTTCATGTCAGAACTAGGAAATTAAAACACTATCATGATCAATTTTTCATTAGATAAGCTCAAGAACCAGAAGTCCAATAATTTTTTTCTAATGGCTGGTCCCTGTGCCATTGAAGGTGAGGATATAGCGATGCGCATTGCCGAAAAGATTGTAGTACTTACTGATAAGCTTCAGATACCCTATATCTTCAAAGGTTCCTACCGAAAAGCCAACCGGTCAAAAGGCAGTTCCTTCTGCGGTATTGGTGATGAAAAGGCACTTAAAATTCTTGAAAAGATAGGCAAAACGTTTGATGTACCTACCGTAACAGATATTCATGCACATGAAGAAGCAGCAATGGCTGCGAGCTATGTAGATATATTGCAAATCCCCGCATTTTTATGTCGTCAAACGGATCTTTTAATCGCTGCAGCTAAAACTGGGAAAGTAATTAATGTTAAAAAAGGGCAGTTTTTATCTGCAGGTTCCATGAAGTTCGCAGTAGAAAAGATTGTCGAAGCCGGCAATAACAGAGTGATTTTAACGGATAGAGGTAATACATTTGGTTATCAGGATTTGATAGTAGATTATCGGGGCTTGCCCGAAATGCAAACCTTTAATGTGCCTGTGGTAATGGATTGCACTCACTCTTTACAACAGCCAAACCAGACTAGTGGTGTAACGGGTGGAAAACCTGAATTAATCGGGACAATCGCCAAAGCAGCCATCGCTGTTGGCGCGGACGGACTTTTTATTGAAACCCATCCTGATCCTGTCAACGCAAAGTCAGATGGCGCCAATATGCTACATCTTGATCTTCTAGAAGAATTACTTGTAAAATTGCTGAGAATTAGACAGGCAGTTATTTAAACTTTGGTAACGACGAAGGACGTTCTTCTATTCTGCTGTCTATTTGTTTCTGTCTCATTATCAGCTATCGGATGTTGCTTTCCATATCCTTTGAAGCTCAATCTTTCAGCTCCAATTTTTTGTGTGATCAGATAATCATAAACCGATTTCGCCCTGTTCAGCGATAGCTTCTCATTTTGTGCATCATTGCCTATATTATCAGTGTGGCCTTGGATCTCAATGTTTAAACTAGGATTCTTCATAAGAAGCTGGGACAAATTATACAGTTCGGTGAGCGATTCAGGAAGCAGTATGAACTCATTTGTATTGAAAAAGATGTTTTTTAAAACTACGTCCTTACCAACCTTTATTTTCATAAGCTTGACCTGAATAAGAAATGGCTTGTCATAAGAGCCTTTGACCGGAACAATATTTTCAGAATAAAATAAGTATCCATCAGCACTTACGTTAAGCGCATAATTTCCGCTAATAGGCGTCACAGCAAGAAATTGACCATTTTTAGCCGAAGTATAATCGTTATAAGCAATTTTTTCATTTGCCACATTTACCATCTGAATTTCTGCATCGAGAAAAATTCCTGTCTCTTTATCAGTAACCGTTCCCTTAACATAACTAACTGGCATAGGCTTTTTATCTCTTGGCATTTGAAACTGATAAATGTCCATATCGCCATAACCGCCTTTTAGATCTGATGAAAATAATCCTTGAGTTCCATCTAGAGAAACAATAAGACCAGTTTCTTCATTGAAAGTGTTAATTGGGTAGCCAAGATTCTCTGGTGTTGTCCAACTTCCACTGCCATCCATTCTGCTTAAAAAGATATCCTTGTTGCCCATCCCCGGCCAGCCATCAGAAGAAAAGTATAAAGTTCTTCCATCAGGATGTAGAAATGGCGTATGCTCATCGTAAGGGGTGTTTATTTTAGGACCTAAATTAACTGCAATACTCCAATACCCATCATTTTGCAATGTGCTTTTCCATATATCATAGCTGCCATAACCACCAGGCCGGTTACTTACAAAATACAGTGTACTACCATCCGGACTTATTGCGGGCTGTGAATCCCAATAGATTGAGTTTACCTTATTGCCAAGGTTGAATGGAATCCCCCAATCGTTGCCCTCTTTGTGAGATAAGTAAATATCGCATCTACCAAATCCATCCGGCCTGCCACAACCGGTAAAAAACAAATACGACCCGTCAGGCGAGATAGATTGAGCCCCTTCATTGAAGTTAGAAGTATTGATTTTCTCACTTAACCCTTTTGGATCTATCCAGTTTCCATCGATACGCTGAGAGATATAAAAGTCTTCATTTTCATTTATTGATCTGCTAAAGATCAACGTATTTCCATCCGCTGTTAAGGAAGGGAAATAGTCTCTGCCTGCCGAGTTGATTTTCGGACCCATATTTATTGGTTCGTATTTAACAGGATTTTGTAACGCTTTTTTCGCAAACTCGGCATCGACAGTATATTTTTTAGCTTTAACAGTGAAGTCCTGATCAGTTCCTTTATACTGCTGTGTGAAATATTGAATACTTTTAAGACCATTTTCATAGTCACCTGTACCAAGCTCCGCTTCTGCCAAGCCAAAGTAAACTCTGGGATCTAGATTTCCTGATATAGAAATGGCTGTTAAATAGGCAGATTTTGCCTTTGGTAAATCTTTCAGCCGTCGGTTTAAATCTCCTAACTGAATGTAGGCATACTGAAAACCGGGGTCATATTTTACTGATTCTTCCAGTAACCCGATAGCAGCTTCGTATTGATCTTTTTTAAGAAGGAACTGCGCTTTTTCAAAACTACTCTGGGCCTTTTTTACTGTTGAGTTCTGAGCCCAGCTAAGTTGGGCTATAGGAAAACACAGGATAATTATTAACCACTTTCTCATTGAAGCAGGATTAGCTTAATCAATAAAGCTAACACTAAATGCTTATAAATTAAGGAATATTGAGAAATTTGTGGGTCTGCAGAGATATTTCCCACTTGGGATTAGCCATCACGTATTCAATAATCAGTGGTGTGATTTCTTTCGATTTAGACCACTCAGGTTGCAGATAGAGCTTGCAGTTCGGTGACACTGTCGCTGCGTATTCCTCAGCCCATTTGAAATCACTTTTGTTGAAAACTATTACTTTTAGCTCATTTGCAAAAGGGGTGATGTCTGGTCGTGGAGCTTTAAATTTTTTAGGAGATAAGCAGATCCAGTCCCAATCTCCGGACAAAGGGTAAGCGCCAGAGGTCTCTATAAATGTAAGGATGCCCTTTTCATGAAGCTTTTTTGTCAAGTAGTCCAGATTGTAAATTAAAGGTTCTCCACCAGTGATAACTACGGCTTTTCCTGGGAAACTACTAGCCTTTGTGACGATGTCGTCAGACAATGTAAGCGGGTGCAATTCCGCGTCCCAGCTTTCCTTAACATCACACCAATGACAACCTACGTCACAGCCCCCTAAACGGATAAAGTAGGCAGCTTTTCCGGTATTAAAACCTTCTCCCTGGATGGTGTAAAATTCTTCCATCAATGGAAGTAGCGTGCCGTCTGCTGGTATTTGATGTGCCATATTTAAGGCCGCAAAGGTAAATAAAATAATGTAAGCAAAAGTCAAAGTACGTATATTGACACTTTTAATGACCGCGCTATGAAAATGTTCATATTAAAATAAAATGTCTCATTTAAACTGGATTAAAGTAAACGACAACATTCCTGACGATGATTTCGTAAAAGAAATTAAGTTGGATGGAAAAAAACTATGCCTGATAAAAGATCATGGCAAGCTTTACGCCGTTGAAAACTCATGCCCACATGCGGGAGGGATTTTAAGTGGAGGCTGGTGCAAGAATGGCAATATCATTTGTCCAATTCACCGCTGGGAATATAGCCTGGAGAATGGGAGAGGGGCTTCAGGCCAGGGAGATTATGTCAATACCTATCCGGTTGAAGTCCGCAATGATGGACCTTACATTGGTTTTGAAAAAAGCTTTTGGAAAAGGCTTTTTTAGTTAACCTAATTAATAAATTTGGCCTTTAGCTGAAGCAAGTGTGTTTTTGAGTAGACCTACAATTGTCATTAATCCCACACCCCCAGGAACAGGGGTGATCCAGGAAGCTTTCTCTGAAACGCTTTCAAAATCAACGTCACCAAACAACTTGTAACCTGATTTTGTAACCTCAGAAGTTTCTCGATTCATCCCCACATCTATCACAATTGCACCGGATTTTACCATATCAGCTGTTATGAAATTTTTCTTTCCTATAGCGGCAATAATTATATCAGCTTGAAGCGTAATCTCCCTTAAATTAGTGGTTTTACTATGCGTTAAAGTGACCGTACAGTTGCCAGGATTAGCGTTACGGGCCATGAGGATACTCATCGGACTACCTACAATGTTACTTCTTCCTACAACTACGCAATGCTTTCCTAAAGTATCAATGTTGTACGCTTCTAGCATCATCATAATTCCGTAAGGAGTCGCAGGGATAAAACAGGGCAAATTACGCATCATTCTACCCAAGTTCACCGGGTGAAAACCGTCTACATCTTTCTTGTAATCAATGGTTTCGGTGACCCGCTCTGGATCGATATGTTTAGGTAGTGGAAGTTGAACAATTAATCCATCAACACCTGCATCGGCGTTGATTTCTTTTACTTTTTTTAATAATTCCTGTTCAGTTACAGAATTATCGTAACGTACTAATGTGGATTTAAAACCTACTTTTTCACAGTTCTTCATTTTGCTGGCAACATAGGTTTCGCTACCACCATCGTTACCGACTAATATGGCAACAAGATGTGGCTTTCTGCCACTTTCTGCTAAGAATGCGGCGGCTTCTTCAGCAATATCTAGTTTGACTTTCTCTGATACGTATTTTCCGTCAAGTAACTTCATGGTCAAGTCTTGTTGCCTTCTAAATTTAAATTAATCAAGTTTCAATACTGCCATAAAGGCTGTCTGAGGAATTTCTACATTACCGACCTGGCGCATGCGCTTCTTTCCTTTTTTCTGCTTTTCCAATAATTTACGCTTACGTGAAATATCACCACCATAACACTTCGCTGTCACGTCTTTACGTAAAGCTTTAACTGTCTCTCTTGCTATAATTTTTGCACCAATCGAAGCCTGAATAATGATCTCAAATTGTTGACGAGGAATTAATTCTCTCAATTTCTCGCAGATTCGTTTGCCGAAATCATAAGAATTGCTTCGGTGGATAAGTGAAGATAATGCATCGACGGGTTCTCCGTTAAGAAGGATATCTAATCTTACCAAGTCGGACTTACGATAACCAATTTGATGGTAGTCAAACGATGCATAGCCTTTGGATATCGTCTTTAGTCTATCGTAAAAGTCGAATACTATCTCACCCATAGGAATCTCGAAAACAAGCTCTACACGATCAGATGTAAGGTAAGATTGGTTGACAATTATTCCACGCTTCTGAATACAAAGCGACATTACTGGGCCAACAAACTCAGATTTTGTAATAATATTCGCTTTAATGTAGGGTTCTTCAACGTACTCCAACTTACTTGGATCAGGAAGGTCAGATGGATTATTTACAATAATCAGGTCAGATTTTGTCGTCATGGCCTGATAAGAAACGTTAGGCACTGTAGTAATTACAGTCATATCGAACTCACGTTCCAAACGTTCCTGGATAATCTCCATATGTAGCATTCCGAGGAAACCGCATCGGAATCCAAAGCCTAGTGCAGCTGATGATTCCGGTTCAAATACGATAGAGGCATCGTTAAGTTGTAACTTATGCATAGCCTCTCTCAGCTCTTCGAATTCATCTGTATCAACAGGATAGATTCCCGCGAATACCATTGGTTTAACTTCCTCAAAGCCCTTAATAGGCTCCAAACTTGGTTTGTCTTTATGGGTAATTGTATCACCGACCTTTACTTCTCTTGCCTCTTTTATACCAGAGATAATGTATCCCACATCTCCAGTTTTTATGACATCCTTAGGTGCTTGCTTAAGCTTAAGCGTACCAACTTCTTCGGCAATGTATTCTTTACCGGTTGCAACAAACTTAACCTTATCACCTTTTCTGATCTCTCCATTAAGTACTTTAAAATAAGCAATAATACCTCTGAAAGAGTTGAAAACAGAATCGAAAATGAGCGCCTGAAGCTCACCTTCAGGATTACCCACAGGAGGAGGAACACGCTCAACAATTGCTCTAAGAATATCGTGAACTCCTTGTCCGGTCTTGCCTGAAGCGGGTATAATTTCTTCCCTTTTGCATCCAATCAGCTCGATTATCTGATCTTTTACTTCTTCCGGCATTGCACCGGGTAAATCCATTTTATTTAGGATCGGAATGATTTCAAGATCATGTTCCAATGCCAGATATAAGTTCGAGATGGTTTGAGCCTGAATACCTTGTGAAGCATCTACAATAAGCAGTGCTCCTTCGCAAGCTGCAATTGATCTTGAAACCTCGTAAGAAAAATCTACGTGTCCAGGCGTATCAATCAAGTTAAGAATATAAGGTTGCCCATCCTGTACGTAGTCCATCTGGATGGCATGACTTTTAATGGTAATTCCACGTTCACGTTCCAAATCCATGTCATCAAGCAACTGCGCTTGAGATTCCCTTTGCGTAATCGTGTTGGTATATTCTAATAAACGGTCAGCCAGAGTGCTTTTTCCGTGGTCAATATGTGCAATTATGCAAAAATTACGTATATGCTTCATCAGTTGCGCAAAGATAATATTTTGCCTGAACTATTGGCTAGGTCAATGAGATTCTTTACTGTAGCGCTGTCTGTTAAACTATAACTGTATTCATCGGTATCTCCACCCATGCTAATGTTATTATTCTTAAAGGTCATATTACTGCTAAAAAACTTTCTGGCAGAACCATGAAATTCCTTAATGCCAGTCTGATTAACAATTTCAGCAATGTTACTCTCGGATACACCAGCACCGGCCATTATAGTTATACGATCGCCCGCCTGTTCTACGAGCTGTTTTATAACTTGTAAGCCATTAAAAGCCGATGCGCTTCCTCCGGAAGTTAAAATTCGATCACATCCGAGCGAAATAACATCTTCCAAAGCTTTACAAAGGTCGGCGCTCATGTCGAATGCGCGGTGAAAGGTTACTTTCATAGGTCTGGCCAGAGCGATTAATTCAGAACACCTTACCATGTCAATCGTTCCATTTGCTGTTAAAATTCCAATAACAACTCCATCACAGCCTAGCTTCCTGCACATTAAAATGTCTTCACGCATGAGTGTAAATTCAAGATCACTGTAAAGGAAATCGCCACCCCTTGGTCGTATAATTGGATAAACGTCAATGTTTAAATATTCTTTTGCCAGCTTTATCTGGGCGTAACTTGGTGTTGTTCCGCCTTCCAGGAGATTGTCGCAGAGTTCCACGCGAATTGCTCCTCCTTTCTCTGCCTGCAAGGCCGAAGCGAGCGAGTTCGCACAAACTTCCATGTTTATCATATTGTCTCCCTAGTTGTAATAACTTTTGCCTGCAATAAGAAGGTCATTCTTCTTTTCATCACAAACAGCATAACTGAAACCAGTTTGAATGGCATAGGCCCCATATTCGCCCTTTTTATTTAAGGCCAAAAACCCAACCTGAATGTTCTTTGCAATATCTGGCTTTTTCTTGATGATCCTCATAACTGCTTCTTTGCAGGCGGCCTCAGGAGTATATCCTTGTCGCATCAATTCCACAACCAAAAAACTACCTACATTTCTTATTACTTCTTCTCCTACACCTGTTGAGGTAGCACCACCAATTTCATTGTCGAGGTATAAACCCGCTCCAATAATCGGACTATCTCCTACACGGCCATGAAGTTTATAGGCCATTCCGCTTGTCGTACAGGCACCAGAAAGGTTGCCTTTAGCATCCAGAGCAAGCATTCCAATCGTATCGTGGTTATACTGATTGCCTGGCAATTTAGTAGGAGCAACCTTATCATAGCTTTTATTCTCAATATTCATTACTGGCGCATACTTAGCCGTTTTGAGCCATTCTCGCCAGTCAGCCTCACTTTTTTTAGTAAGCAAGTTTTCTCTTTTGAAACCGTTCTCTAAAGCAAATTGTAAAGCACCATCACCAACAAGCATCACATGGGGAGTTTTTTCCATAACCAGTCTCGCTACCGAAATTGGATGACTTATATGTTCTATTCCGGCAACGGAACCGCAATTTCCAAACTCATCCATAATGCAGGCATCAAGGGTCACATGTCCATCTCGATCGGGTAACCCGCCATAACCCACTGTTTGAATATTTGGATCTGCTTCAGGCACACGTACACCTGCTTCAACAGCATCCAAAGCCCTGCCACCAGAAGATAATACTTTCCAGGCAGCCTGATTTGCGGGTATCCCGAAGTCCCATGTTGAAATAACGATGGGCTTGGTACCTGCAGAAACTTTAGAAGATTGGATTACGGAGGCTATACTTTTTTTATCGACAACAAGTAACGACGCGGAAATTGCCGTTGCCTTAATGAATTTTCTGCGGTCAAACATGTTTGCTTGTGGTATTTAAATTATTTCAAAATTATCTGCGTCCTTTAAAAAAGGGAAGCTCCTGCGTGTTTTTATCAACTCCTTGTAACCTATGCTAAATGTGTATAGGTCTTCGTCTTCAGGCTTGTAATATATAGTTTTTCCCATTGGGTCGATACATTGCGAATGTCCGCTGTGATAGACTTCCTTTCCATCGTGACCTACTCGGTTTACACCAATCACATAACTCTGGTTCTCGATGGCGCGGGCAGGAATTAATGCATTCCAGTGTGCCGAACGTTTGTCTGGCCAGCTGGCGATGAGCAATAATATGTCATACTCTTCATTTTTGTTTCTTAGCCAAACGGGAAATCGTAAGTCGTAGCAAATAGCCAAACTAATTTTCCATCCTTTCAGTTGAACAATTACGTTCTCGGCACCTGCCTGGTAGTTTTTATCTTCCTCGCCCAATCCAAATAGGTGGCGTTTGTTGTAAAAGCTAAACTCTCCATTCGGATGCATCCAGATTAACCGGTTATAATAAAAATTTTCCTCTTTAATTATAAGACTTCCAGCTACAATACAGTCGTATTTGATAGCCGTTTGAGTCATCCATTGCATTGTAACTCCATTCGTTTCTTCCGCAAGCGCTTTAGCATTCATACTGAAGCCTGTGTTGAACATTTCAGGTAATATAATAAGGTCAGTCTTCTCTTTAATGCCCATAGAAAGACGAAGCGTGAGATTCTTGAGATTTTTTTCAATATTCTCCCAAAAAAGATAGGCCTGAAAAATAGTGATTTTTAGGTTACTAATGTTTGGGTAGTTGGAATCATCCATAGTTCTAATTCAATTAAATGTAACTTATAATTTCGTTAGTCTCTCAACGGCTTTTTCTAAGGTTTCTTGCTTTTTAGCAAAACAAAACCTCAGTACATGGTGATCCGTATTTCTACTGTAAAAGGCTGAAACAGGAATACTAGCGACGCCGTACTCTTCTACCAGTCTCAAAGCCATATCGTTATCGCTAAGGTCTGCAACCTCTTCGTAAGTAACGCATTGGAAATATGAACCATTACAAGGTAATAATTTAAATTTAGTTTCGCTAAGGAGAGCTCTGAACAGATCACGCTTCTGCTGGAAAAATGCACCTAGTTCAGTATATCTGGCAGAAACACTTAAATACTTAGCAATCCCAATTTGCATAGGTGTGTTTACACTAAAAACGTTGAATTGATGAACCTTTCTAAATTCTTTCATTAAGTATGCAGGAGCGAGACAGTACCCCAGTTTCCAACCTGTTGCATGCAACATTTTTCCGAAAGATGCCACTACAAAACTCCGTTCCCGAAGTTCAGCATATTTTGAAACGCTGAGGTGTTTTTCCCCATCGTAAATTATGTGCTCATAAACCTCGTCACTTAGAATCAAGATATCTGTGTCTTTTGTGAGCTTAATCAGTTCCTGAATATCATTTTCTTTCATTATTCTCCCAGTGGGATTTTGCGGACTATTTAAGATGATCATTTTTGTGTTGGCCGAAAATAACTTCTTTACCATGTTCCAGTCGATCTCATAATCAGGGGGCGAAAGTTCAAATGGCTTTACTAAACCTCCCAGTAATTTGATGGCGGGTGAATAGCAATCATAGGCGGGTTCAAAAATAATGACCTCGTCCCCAACACTTATAGTTGCCGCAAGTGCTGTGAAAATAGCTTGAGTACCACCTGCAGTAACAGTAATTTCGTGCTCAGGATCATAACTTGCACCGTACAGAGCTTCATTTTTACTTGCAATCATAGATTTTAATTCTTCCGTACCAGCCATAGGTGCATACTGGTTGTGTCCATTCTTCATTGCTTCAGTGACATAGGCGATCAACTCTGGGTCACAACTGAAGTCAGGAAATCCCTGAGAAAGATTGATGGCACCATGTTCTGTAGCAAGTTTAGACATCACAGTAAAGATCGTAGTGTCAACTCTAGGTAATTTCGTTTGTATAGCTATCATGCACAGCGAAAATAGAAATAATAATTATCCTAACATATCGGATTTATTTAATAATTTAAGCCTTCTATGACTTTTAAAACAAAAGAGAGCAAGCTCTTGCTCATACTCAGTGCTTTTTTTGTGGCGAACGCCATTCTATCGGAATTTATTGGTGTCAAAATATTTTCTGTAGAGGGTACACTAGGGATCAAAAATTTCGACATAAATCTGCTAGGCGTACCAAATCTTTCTTTTAATATGTCTGCAGGTGTACTTACCTGGCCTATAATTTTTATTATGACAGACATCATCAATGAATACTTTGGCGTAAAGCAAGTGCGATTTCTTTCCATTCTTACCGCTATTCTCATCTCTTATGCCTTCATTGTAGTTGCTGCGGCAATGCATTTGACGCCCTCAGTTTTTTGGGTAACACAAACTATTAATGGCAGCAAGTTAGATATGAACAATGCTTTTGCAGGGATCTTCGGTCAGGGAATGTGGATAATAGTAGGTTCAATTATCGCCTTTCTGGTAGGTCAGATTGCGGATGTCTTAATCTTTCATAAAATTAAAAGGATAACAGGAGATAAAGCGCTTTGGTTACGTTCTACCGGTTCTACACTCGTGTCGCAATTGATTGATAGCTTTGTGGTAATTTTTATAGCATTTTATTTAAATCCTCAATACAGTTGGAGCTGGCAGATGGTGGCCGCGATAGGACTTGTCAATTATATATATAAATTTATTGTTGCCATTCTCATGACCCCGATACTTTACCTTGTTCATGGCATAATAGATAAATATCTTGGAAAAGATCTGTCCCAGAGAATGATCACAATGGCTGGAAGAAGGTAAGCGGAATAATTTAACGAGGCACAAAACGTTTTACATGTCGCAACAGATCGTCAAGATCAAAAGGTTTACTAATGAAATCATCAGAGCAGGCCTCTTCAAGAACTGCCTTTTCTGCTGCATGTGCAGACATGACGATGATTTTTATATCCCTTGTGCTTTCTTTTTCTCTTAAATCTCTGCAAATGTCAATCCCATTACCATCAGGTAACATCACGTCAAGAAGGATTAGATCTGGTGTGGTGTGTTCCAGCGACTTATAGAAAGCGCTCGCATTTGAGGATGATTCCACTTTATAACCAGACTCTGTTAAAATATATTCTACGATGAAGCGTATGTCATCATCATCCTCAACAACATGTATAAGTTTATCCATAATTAAGTGCCTGTCCGTTTGAAAAAATAACGCGCTAAAGGAAAAAAGGTTTTGAAAACATGGACATAGTGCTCAAATAATATATATTTGGCGCATAAATTAAATAATTGAACATGGAAAAATTTTCAAAAGTAAAGGAATTATTAGCTTCTGTTGAGGCTGATGCAGAGAAGTTTTATAATGCTGGTAACAGTGCAGCGGGAACAAGAGTTCGTAAAGCAATGCAAGATTTAAAAGTTCTTGCTCAAGAAATTCGTGCTGAAGTAACCGATAAAAAAAACAGCGATAAATAAAGTTAATTTAGTTTAAGCCCCAGCAGTGATTTGGTCACTGCTGGATATTTTCTCGTCTAATTATGAGTTACACTCCTCATCCTGAAAGGTATAGTAAAATGAAGTACAGACGTTGTGGAAACAGCGGTATAATGCTTCCGGAGATTTCGCTGGGTCTTTGGCATAATTTTGGCCATGTAGACCAACTGGAAAACAGTGCCAACATTTTAAAGCTTGCCTTTGATAATGGTATTAATCATTTTGACCTGGCTAACAATTATGGCCCACCACCGGGTTCAGCCGAAGAGAATTTTGGAAAGCTTCTAGAAAGAGATTTCAGAGGCTATAGAGATGAAATGATCATTTCTACAAAAGCCGGCTATACCATGTGGGATGGACCTTATGGAGATTGGGGTTCCAAGAAATATCTTGTATCAAGTCTCGACCAGAGCTTAAAGAGAATGAATATGGAATATGTAGACATCTTCTATCATCATCGTCCGGATCCTGAAACACCTCTTGAAGAAACCATGCACACGTTGGATTTGGTGGTACGTCAAGGAAAAGCACTATATGTTGGAATATCAAACTACAGCGCAGACGAGGCGGCAAAAGCAATTAAGATTCTTAAAGAACTAGGTACGCCCTGTCTTATTCATCAGCCTAAATACTCAATGTATGAACGATGGGTAGAAGGGGGTTTGCTTGATCTACTGAGTAAAGAAGGAGTCGGCTGCATTCCGTTTTCACCGCTTGCGCAAGGGCTGCTCACTGATAAATACCTTAACGGCATTCCCATTGATTCAAGGGCAGCTAAGGCTCATGGAGCTCTACAGGAAAATCAAATTACAGAAGAAAAAGTTTCTCAGCTTAATAAATTAAATTTTATAGCTGAAAGTAGGGGACAAAAACTTGCGCAAATGGCGCTTTCATGGATTTTAAAGGATAACCGTATTACGTCTGTACTGGTGGGGGCAAGTAAACCAGAACAATTGGCAGACTCACTACAAAGTCTTGAATCTACTAACTTTAGCACAGAGGAATTAAGCCAGATTGATGAAATACTGGCAAATGCCTAACAAGAGCAGCTATGGAAGAGAATAAAGCCCTACCAGTACTTCACGCGAAAGAGATCCGCATACTTGGTGTCCTGATGGAAAAGTCAAAGACTATTCCTGAATACTATCCAATGACTATAAATGCGATTACTGTGGCCTGCAATCAGAAAACCTCCCGTAAGCCAGTTGTTCAGTATGATGATCAAACAGTAACATTAGTCTTGGATACTTTGAAGCGTAAAGGGTTAATTTCTACAGCAACTGGTGGATCCAGCCGGGTAATAAAGTATAAACATAACTTCGCTATAGTATTTCCCGTATTACCTGCCGAAGTTTCCATCTTGTGCCTACTAATGTTAAGAGGCCCTCAAACACCGGGAGAACTCAATACAAATTCGGGTAGACTGTATGAGTTCGATTCATTGGAAGAGGTGCAATCTGTTCTTGAGCGACTTTCAGATCCTCAGTTGCCATACGTTATGCAATTACCCAGGAGAGCAGGACAGAAGGAAACCAGGTATACTCACCTCTTAAGCGGAACTCCGGATATTTTGCAAATAGAACAGGAAACTGAATCATATGCTAAGCCTGCTGGCGAATTGGAAATTAGACTTGCCAAGGTAGAAGAAGAATTAGCCTTGTTAAAGGCAGATTTTGATAAGCTCATGAAAGAACTAATCGGATAACTTCTTTTTTTCGATACTTTTATTATCATTACTTAAAGTATCATTCATAACTTGTCTTTCCGCACCTAACGCTTGTGGAGCTCTAAGTTTTATTTTAGGCTCAGAACAGGATGAGCATAAAACCATGATAGTAAAAAAACGTATAATTGTCTTCATAACTTCTGACTAATTTATTGATTTAGTCAAAAATACAAACAAAGTTTATAGCTGCTCCTGCAGGCTGTGTTTTTGACAAATCTATGTCGAATCACATCAGCTAAAACAATTTGATAATTAGCCTGTTAGATTCTATTAAATTAGATTGCCAGAGCTATGAACGATCATTCAACACCAAAACCGGAATCAAATCAGTACGATGTGGAACATCCTGAGAATCTCAACCTCCCAAAATTTAATAGTAGTAGTGAAAAACGTGAAGGCGCCAAGTTGTCTGCTATAGAAAACATGAACGACCAGGATGAAAAAGTAAAGCCTGAGGACTCAAACAGAAGTAAGATGCCTGAGACTGACTTGGGGAATCATCCAGATGATGATGAAAAAGAAAGCGAAAGGATTATCAGGAGGTGAAGTACCCATAATTAATTTTCCCCTCTTCTTTTTTAGCAACTGATTTCTCCTTAATTAAGTCTATGCATATGATATTGTAGAGGCTCATATATACATTTGCCATCCAGACGATTTAAAAGCCTACAATTATATATCGTCGCCACTCTGCATACAGCAATGTATAACGTGTCATAATAAGCAGCTCTGAAGTAATATATAGTTTTGCTGTTTTTTGATTTTTCCACACAGTAATTTCTTGGTTCTCTAAATATTTCTTCTTTAGTAACGATCCAGGCGATACAGCGACAGGTAAAGCAAGTATAAATATCCAATATATAGGCTGATTCATTGTATTCTGGATTATTAAAGTACTTAAGCAGAACAAACTGTATGAAACATTGTTCTCATCAATGATTTTTGGTAGCTAGATAATGACGTTATTTGTTGTCAGATAAAACTCAACTAATAATTAGGTAAATGGAGAAGAAGAAACACAACATCTTTGAGCGGGTATCAAACAAAATAACAACGTGGACAGGAAGCGCCGCCGCTTTCGGTACTGCCCTCATGATCATAATTATTTGGATTATTACTGGTCCTATATTTCATTACTCAGATACTTGGCAGCTGGTAATCAACACCGGAACCACAGTCATCACTTTTTTAATGGTATTTCTTATACAGAAATCACAAAACAAGGATTCAAAGGCAATCCAGTTAAAGCTAAATGAACTGATTGCTGCAAGCCGACATGCAAGTAACAGAATGGTTGACATAGAGGATTTAACCGAATCTGAATTGGATGTTCTTCACAAATACTACCAAAAGCTTTCTGATATCGCCGAAGCTGATGGCGATATTCATCAATCACACTCCATAGATCAAGCTGTAGTCAGACACAAAGACAAAAAGTCGTTGGGACAAGGTCAAGGTTACTAATATTCTTTGTTGCTAACTTCAACAGCCGTCTTTCTTTTGAAGCGGTAGATCAGACTTCGCCGTTTTTCTTTTTTAACCGCTGGTCCGATTAAAAATCCATAAGGCTGGAGGTCAGGAACATTGTCGCAAATGATCTTTACGATTCCAAGCAAAGGAATGGCTAAAATCATTCCTGCAACTCCCCAAACCATTTCCCCGACCACGATAGACATTATTGTAAACAGGGAATTAATGCTTACTTGTTCGCCAACCACTAAGGGTTCCAGTATATAAGTTTGTATAAATTGCACTACGAAATAGGTTACCAATACCCAAACAATCATCTTCGCATCTCCACCCTGGGCTACAACCGAAAGGATTGTTAAGGATGTCCCGATGAGATTCCCAACGAAAGGTACAATTTCTAGGATACCACATAAAACTGCAAAAAATATAGCGTTTTCTACGCCGACTAATGAGAATCCGATACCATACATTATCCATAATACAAGGATCATAGCGCCGAGGCCACTTAAATATTTTTGAGCCACTTTCCCAGATTTATGAACGATTTCATCTGCAAGATTTTTGTCGCCTCCGTTAGCGAGTTTAAGTATGAAGTTCTTAATGTGAGATCTGTAGAATAGAAATAAGTACATGTAAACCATTACTAGTAAGGAATTTACAAGTAACCCAAAAGTACCCGAAGCAAAACCCATTGCGATACTTCCCGCAGTGCTCGCGCCAGACGGACTTTGTTGATTAATGATTTTTTCCTGCTGCCTAAAGGAAATACCGATAGTTCTGCTTAACCACTCTCTAGTGTTATTTAAAAGCTCGATTAACCTGTTCTTCATCTCATCCATATTCTCGGACAAACTGCTCAGTTGCCAGCTCATTAGAAGAATGATTGCAAGTACAGATATTAAGAATACTACGATGCAAATAAATGAGGCTAAACCCCTCTTAAGTCCTTTACTTTCCATCCAATTGCAAAACCTTATGAAAAGCATAGAAAATACCGCAGCAAGAGCTACCGGAATTAAGAACTCGTCGCCAAAATATAAGCCGGCGAAAGATAAAAACAAAAAGAATAAAATATAAACGCTTTGTTGCAGTTTAGGCATGATGAAATTTACTTTTTTCTAACCTCTTCATAGAGTTCTATGAGCAGGCTTTGAAGCTTAATAATCTCTTCCTCCCTTTTGTTTAACTTATTGGTTAAAATTTCTAATTCTTCCTGACGCTTTGACTGGAAATTGTCCTTTTCATGGGCCAATAAAGCAGTTACCGGAACTTCAAAAATCTTTGCGATCTGATCCAGTCTCGAATAGTTTACGTCAGTAATTCCTGTTTCGATCTTCGAAAACGCAGGTGTTGAAATCTTAAGCTGTTTCGCCACTTGGCTTTGATTCCAATTGTGCTTCTGTCTTAAAAGTTTGATATTTTTGCCAATGTGATCCATAAATTGCTTAAGTTTTTTATTAATGAATTATTTAAATTACAAAGAAAATAAAATGATCTACGAAATAAAAACAATACCGGATTTATATGTTAAACAAAAATCTGGTAGACTTATTAACGGAGCACGTTTTATCTTTCATTAAAGTTAATATAAATATATTTCTATCTGCTTATAAAATCGAGTAAAAGCAAACGATGTGCTAGTTAAAATGTTCTATTCCTTTAAAATCTCGTATTATGGACATTCTTAAGTTAAAGTCTCTATATATTGCTTTAATTTGCTGCTCATTTTTACTCTCTTGTAAAACTGGCACTTTAAATTTATTCAAAGCTGCATCGCCCCACGAGCAATACCAACGTAAGCTTACAACCACGGGTTTTGATCAAACCGCCGCTGGGTCAGCCTGGATAAATGCCTCAAAAGCCAGTTTGCTACGCCCTTCCCAAATCAAACTCCCGTTCAAAGAAAGAGGTTATTTCTCTGCAGAAAACGTAACAGCAATAGCGTATGAATTTACAGCGACGAAAGGTCAGAAAATTAGCATTGCAATCTCCCAAAAACCAGTTGAAGACTTTAGGATATACGTAGACCTCATGTTTTTGGAAAACCAAAAAATAAAATCTCTAGCGTTTTTAGACACCCTTAAAGTCGGCCTTGAATATGAAATCGATAACACCGGTAAATATCTGGTAAGACTTCAACCGGAATTGTTAACTAGCGGAGAATATCTCCTGGAGATTAATTACGGACCTTCACTAGAATATCCTATTAAAACAACTTCAAGAAATAATATACAAAGTTTCTTTGGAGATGGTCGTGATGCGAACACCCGAAAACATGAAGGTGTAGACATTTTCGCCGCCCGGCTTACCCCTGTTATCGCTTCAGCAAATGGAATAATTACCCGGGTGAACGAGAATAATCTTGGAGGAAAAGTAGTCTGGATGAGACCCACCGGAAAGAACTTCACTTTGTATTACGCGCATCTCGACAAACAGATTGCTGTAGAAGGTCAGCAGGTTGTTGTAGGGGACACTCTTGGACTTGTGGGAAATACGGGCAATGCCAGAACTACCGCTCCCCATTTACATTTCGGAATCTATGGTTCGGATGGCCCAGTCGATCCTTTTCCATTTGTAAATCCGTCGATCAAGCAGCTACCAGAAATCTTGGCTTCTGCTGAAAATCTGAATTCAACCATGAGGACTAATAGAACCACTGACATCTACGTTAGCGCCGAAGAAGTGGCAACCGAAATGAAATCATTAATATTAAACTCCATAGTTAAAGTACAGGGCGTCAATAAAAATTGGTATCGGATCGAACTTCCCGATGGAACATCAGGCTATTTACAAAGTAACAGATTGATCCCAATTACAAAACCAATTAAAGGAATTAGAATCGTTGCAACTGAACAAATGGTGTTTGATAAGCCTGACAGCACTGCAGCGCAAAAAACTTTAATGCCACTTAATTCCACCGTACAAATTCTGGGATATTCCGGTGATTATACGTTAATAAAGGGCTCATCAGACATATTGGGCTGGATTAAAACACGCTAACCCTTTTTAGAATAGTTCTAAATTTTAACAAATCAGCGTTTTATCGCAATGAATTGCGAAATTGATAAAGCAACAATAAAAAATCTAATAGTATTCTTTATGATTGAAAGAGAAGAAGAAAAATTCCTTACGTGTGATTCCAGAAGGGATTTTCTTAAACAAGGTTCATTGTACACCGCATTAGCTTTAACTCCTGCGCAGTTGCTGAAGGCAGCAGATCAAAACGCCGATGAAACATTTGCCGCTATGTTAGAGCAAATGCCACTAAACATCACTGTCAATGGAAAAGCCCATGTGCTCAAAGTGGAGCCAAGAGTAACACTATTGGATCTGCTACGGGAACAACTGGAACTTACTGGAACAAAAAAGGGCTGCGATCATGGTCAGTGCGGAGCATGTACTGTGCATATTGACGGTATCAGGGTCAACTCCTGTTTAACGCTCGCGGTCATGAACGAAGGTAAAAAAGTAACAACCATAGAAGGTCTTGCTATTGGTGGCGATTTGCACCCTTTGCAAGCGGCTTTTATCAAGCATGATGGCTTTCAATGTGGCTATTGTACACCTGGGCAAATCATGTCAGGCATAGCTTGTATCAAAGAGGGACATGCAGAAACAAAAAGCAGCATCAGAGAATATATGAGCGGAAACATTTGTCGCTGCGGAGCCTATCCAAACATTGTTGATGCGATTGAAGATGTTAAAAAGAGAGGGGTTCGAATATGATCAACTTCCAATACGTAAGGGCAAACAACGCCAAGTCTGCAATTGCCGCCGCAGCCAAAGACAAGAATTCAAAGTTTATTGCTGGTGGAACCAACCTGATTGACTTGATGAAAAGGGGAGTGTCATCGCCTGAGAAACTCATCGACATTAATCTTGTACCGCTAAAACAAATCGAGATGATTAAGGATGTCATCTACATTGGTTCGATGGCCACTAACGCTGATGTCGCAGATCATCAACTGATAAAGAGTCACTTTCCGGCACTGGGTATGGCCTTAAATGCTGGTGCCTCTCCACAATTGAGAAATGTAGCAACAGTAGGCGGTAACATCATGCAACGCACCCGCTGTGGTTACTTCTACGACACCGAAATGCCCTGCAATAAGCGTCAGCCAGGAAGCGGTTGCGGAGCTATTCAAGGTTACAGCCGTATGCATGCTATATTTGGCGCTTCGGAGAGTTGTATTGCAGTCCACCCAAGCGATATGTGTGTTGGGCTTTCCATTTTAGACACTACAATCGTTTTAGCCGGACCAAAAGGAGAAAGAAAAATGAAGTTTACAGAATTCCACAAACTTCCCGGAAACACCCCAGAAAAGGACAACAATTTATTAGCGAATGAAATGATAATAAGACTTGAGATACCTGTAGATGATCTCAATCAACGATCTTCGTACATCAAAGTCAGAGACAGGGCTTCTTATGCGTTCGCCTTGATTTCCGTTGCAAGTACCTTGATGGTTAAGGCTGATAAAATTACCGAAGCCCGTATTGCTATGGGTGGTGTGGCCCACAAACCCTGGAGGTTAACCGAAGCCGAAGCATTTCTAGTCGGCAAGGCACCAAGTCTGGAAGTTTTTGAACAAGCAGCAGCACTGGCTGTCAAAAGTGCACGTACGTATAAAGACAATGGTTTCAAGGTTAAACTTGCTACCAATACCATCGTCGAATCATTAAAAAGCATTTCTTAAAAAATAATATGGATCAGTATAAAATGGACGATGACGATCGCGTTGACGGAGTCGATAAAGTAACTGGAAGGGCAAAATACTTCGCAGAATATAAGGTTCCTGGAACAACCTATGGTGTATTGGTCACAAGCACTATTACCAAAGGTAAGATGGTATCACTAAACACCACTCAAGCTATGAAAGCGCCGGGCGTTCTTGATGTCATCTCGCATTTAAATAAACCATCCGTTCCGGGATATGAGCAAGCAGGAGGCCCATTAATGAAGATTTTCTATACCGATAAGATCTTTTTTAACGGTCAGCCAATAGCAATTGTAGTGGCTGATACTTTCGAGCGCGCCACCTATGCCGCCACCTTAGTGAAGGCCACCTATCTTAAAGAAGAGTTTAATACAGATTTTGAGCAACGGCTCAAGGATGAAAGCGCTAAGAAAACCATCGGACAACCCGATTATAAACGTGGAATTGAAAATGCCTACCAAAATTCAGCAGTTAAACTAGAGGAGACTTATACTATTCCTATTGAAACGCATAACCCAATGGAACTTCATGGGATTTTAGCAGATTGGCGACCAAACAATATGGTGACGCTCTATGCTAAAACCCAAGGTGTAAAAGCTACACAAGGAACGATTGCCAACGTTTTCAAGATACCATTAGAAAATATTCAGGTCAACTCAAAATTCGTTGGTGGGGGCTTCGGAATGGCACTCAAGACCTGGCCGGTAGAGATTGCTGCGGTTATGGCTTCCAAGCATTTAGCTAAGCCTGTGAAACTGATGATCACTAGAAGTCAGATGTTTACAATGGTGGGTAACAGGCCTGCAGCAGTACAAACTATAGGCCTGGGAACGAATAAGGATGGTAAACTCACGGGCATCACACATCGTGCTTTTGGTGAAACATCTTCTTATGAAACCTTTACTGAAGGGGTAGTCAATATGGCTAAGTTTATGTATCAGTGTGACAATGTGAATACTGCCTACACCGTTGTTCCTATGGATGTGAGTACGCCAATTTGGATGCGCGGACCCGGAGAGGCAACCGGTGCTTTTGCCCTGGAAAGTGCGATTGATGAGATGGCCTTTGCCTTAAATATGGATCCTTTAGAGTTTAGAATGAAGAATGATCCGGAAACTGATCAGCAAAGGAAATTGCCTTTCTCCAGCAAGAATGTTAAAGAAGCATACCTTATGGGAGCTGAAAAGATAGGGTGGTCGGAAAGAAGTCAACAGCCAGGAAAACGCCAGGTTGGTCCATGGTTATATGGATGGGGTGTGAGCACAGGCGTATTTAATGCCAATAGAGGAAAAGCTAGCGTGAAAGCCATTCTTAAGGCCGATGGAACTTTGTTACTACAAAGTGCCGCCAGCGATATCGGCCCTGGTACTGGTACAGGAATGGTTTTAATTGCCAGCAAAGTGATGGGGATCCCGGTTAATAAGATAACTTTTGAACTTGGTGATTCTTCTTTACCACCGGCTCCTAGTCAGGGTGGTTCCGCTACCTTATCAACCGTTGGCTCGGCGGTTAATGATGTATGCGTTGCCCTTAAATCCACTATAGCTGAGCTTGCCGCTAATTCAAATATGGACGCGACCTCAAAGTTCATCGACGTGCTAAAAAAGAATAACCTGCCCATGGTTGAAGTTACCAAGCAAAGTCAGGCAGGTTCAGAGCGAGAGAAATATTCGATGTATTCTTTCTCGATCCACTTTGTCTCTGTCAGGGTACACAGCTCCACAGGGGAGGTTAGAGTCCATAAAATCGTCTCGGTTGGAGATTCAGGTACAATCGTGAGTCCTAAAACTGCAAGAAGTCAAATGGTTGGAGGAGCAGTTGGAGGCATCGGAATGGCGCTCACCGAAGAAGCGGTGATTGACCACCGCTACGGAAGGTATATCAACAATAATTTTGCAGACTACCATGTGCCAGTCCATGCAGATGTTCCTGAAATAGAAGTGCACTTTATCAATAAGCCAGATCCATATATCAACCCGATGGGTGCTAAAGGCATGGGCGAGATTGCACTAATAGGTTTCTCAGCAGCAGTTGCTAATGCAGTATTCAATGCTACTGGAAAACGAATTAGAAACCTACCAATTACACCAGATAAAATCCTTGCTTAAAAAAGTAAGAATTTTTACCGCCTGATTCCATCAGTTCATCGTCAAAACTTCGGTACAAGACAAAGAGGATTTAAAGTTGGTAAGACCATTGATGAATATTCTATTCGGTGAGAGGAACTGGACCTTCGCTTTTGATGATGAAGACAAAATTCTGCGCGTAGTAAGTTCTATTCCATGCGGGCCGGTAATTGAAGAAATCTTTAACCAACGTGGATTCTTTTGTCAGGAGCTAAAGTATTCTTTGACTGAATTCAATGTCTAATCTGTTTAATTAATTTTTTCCAACTATATTGGGCGCAATTGGTTCATAACATAACTTTATTGTCCCCATTATGACTAAAAATATCTTTATAGCCTCAGCAGAGCCCTATACCGGGAAGTCAGTCATTGCTTTTGGTATGATTAATATGCTCTTGGCAAAGACGCAAAACGTAGGTTATTTCAAGCCGATTATTGCCCAGGAAGATCCAAATCAAAAGGATGAGCATGTTGAGGCCATGCTCGACTATTTTTCTCTTCCAATAAACTATGAAGACGCATTTGCATTCACCCGTCAAGAGATGTTAAATCGATCAGATAATTTTGGGGAGATCATAAATACCATCATTAGTAAATACAAAAAATTAGAAGATAACTACGATTTTACAGTCATTGAAGGGAGTGACTTCCTGGGAGAAGGTATAGCCTTCGAGTTTGAATCTAATGCCCTAATGGCTAAAAACCTTGGTGCACCGGTGCTAATAGTCGTTTCCGGTAAGGGCAAGACAGCCAGTCAGCTGTTCAAAACTGCTATTAACATTTACCGCAATTTTTTGATGCGAGATGTGCAGGTCTTGGGCGTAGTCGCAAATATGGTCAATCCTGATGAAGCTGATAGGATTAAGCAAGCGTTGACTAATCAACTGCCACCGGAGCTATTAATCGCCGTTATTCCGATGGAGAGTGGCCTGCAGAGCCCAACCATGAAGGAAATCACTGTAGCCCTTGATGCCAATGTGCTCTTTGGAGCAGATCTGATGGATAATCAGGTAGACAACTTCGTTACCGGGGCAATGATGCTACCTAATTTTTTAAGGCACATCAAAGATAATTTATTGATCGTAACCCCTGGAGATCGAGGGGATATCATCATCGGTTCCCTGCAAGCTAACCTTTCTGTCAACTATCCAAAAGTTGCAGGCATTGTGCTAACTGCCGGTAGCTTACCAGATGAACCAGTGATCAAACTGATTGAAGGTTTGCAGACCATAATTCCTATTATTTCAGTGCAGAAGGGAACTTTTGAAACTACAACTGCGATTGGAGCAATACACTCCAAGATTACCATCGACAATAAAAAGAAGATCGAATTGGCTATAGATGTTTTCGAGAGGTATGTCGATCTTAAATCCCTGGATGATAAAATCATCACCTTTAGTTATAAAGGCATCACGCCCCACATGTTCCAATACCAATTGGTTAAATGGGCAAAAAGCAAGAAGAAACATATCGTTTTGCCGGAGGGGAATGACGATAGAATCTTGAAGGCGGTAGAAAAGTTGATAGCTCAGGATATTGTAGATATTACCCTCTTGGGAGACCCTGTAGAGATCGGTTCCAGCATTAAAAGGTTAGGACTCTCATTAGACCTTAATGCGATCCATATACATAATCCGGCTGTTTCTGAGTATTATAACGACTATGTAGAAACGCTTTATGAGTTGCGTAAAACAAAGAATGTAAATATGGAAATGGCTACAGATTTGATGACTGATGTCTCCTATTTCGGTACGATGATGGTTTACAAAGGCCACGCGGATGGAATGGTATCTGGCGCTGTACATACCACTCAGCATACCATTAGACCAGCTTTGCAGTTTATTAAAACGAAGCCAGGTGTATCCGTGGTATCGTCAATCTTCTTTATGTGTTTACCGGAAAGGGTGGCCATCTTCGGCGACTGTGCAGTAAATCCAAATCCCACTGCGCAGCAGCTGGCTGAAATAGCAATATCTTCGGCAGAAAGTAGTGCTAAGTTCGGTATTGAGCCCAGGATTGCGATGTTATCATACTCTTCTGGAACATCTGGAGAGGGTGAAGATGTAGAACGTGTTCGTCAAGCCACAGCAATTGTTAAGGCTAGATATCCAGAACTTAAGATAGAAGGACCTATACAATACGACGCAGCGGTAGATCCCTTAGTAGGCCAGCAGAAACTACCAGGATCAGAAGTCGCTGGTCGTGCAAGCGTATTGATATTCCCAGATTTAAATACTGGAAATAATACTTATAAGGCGGTGCAAAGGGAGACAGGTGCACTAGCAATCGGTCCAATGTTACAGGGTCTTAATAAACCAATTAATGATTTGAGTCGCGGTTGTACTGTTGATGATATCTTCAATACAGTAGTAATTACTGCGATCCAGGCACAGGAAATCTAATTATGTTATGAATATTTTAGTTATCAATTCAGGGAGTAGCTCCTTGAAATATCAACTCTTCAAAATGCCGGTTAAAGACCCGATTTGTAGCGGTCTGGTAGAGCGCATCGGTATTGAAGGCTCTTTTGTAAAACATACAGTCTTTATTGCAAATGAAAAACATGCTGTGTCAAAAGAGGGCTTCATCGCGAACCATGGAGAAGCGTTGAACCAGGTGTTGCATCTCCTTGAGGAAGGAGAACATCCGGTAATTGACAGTCCGGATGATATAGCTGCGGTTGGCCACCGTGTAGTGCATGGTGGTGAGCATTTTGGTGGTGCAACAGTTATCAACGAGGAAGTTAAACAGAAAATTCAGAAGTTATTTTCCCTGGCACCGTTGCACAACCCTGTCAATTATACTTGTATTGAAGTGGCAGAGCAAACCTTCAAAAAGGCATTTCAAGTTGCGGTGTTTGATACCGCTTTCCATCAGACTATACCCGAACAGGCCTACAGATATGCCATTCCGGAATCTTATTATAAAGAGCAGGGAATCCGGGTTTATGGCTTCCATGGTACCAGCCATAAATATGTTAGCGAACAAGCCAATCATTGGCTTAAACGAATAGACACTAAATTAATCAGTATCCATTTGGGTAACGGTTGCAGCATAACAGCAATTAAAGATGGTAAGTCCATCGATACTTCAATGGGATTTGGTCCACTTAGTGGTTTAATGATGGGAACTCGCTCAGGCGATATTGATCCTTCAGTGATCTTTCACCTAATGGAACATGAAGGCTACACGTTGGAGCAACTCAGTAAGCTATTGAATAAACAATCTGGACTCCTTGGTGTTGGCGGCTCAAGTGATATGAGGGACATCCGGAAATTGGTAGCTCAAGGAGATGAAAAGGCTATTTTGGCTATCAAACTATACGCATATAGAATAAAGAAATTTATAGGTTGCTATGCTGCTGTATTGAACGGAATTGACGCGATTATTTTTACCGCAGGTGTAGGAGAGAATGATGTAGATCTACGAAAGGCAATTTGCAAAGAATTGGACTTTCTGGGTATATTATTGAACGAAGAGCAGAATGCAAGCTATAGTGGGGTGATAAGTGATATTAGTAATTCAGACGGCAAGGTTAGGATTCTTGTTATTCCAACTAACGAAGAGTTCGAGATCGCAAGTCAGTGTTATAGCCTGATTGAATAGAGCTAGTACACAACTCAAAGGTAACAAGTAGGGGGCTCTGAGGCAACTGGTTGGGCAAAAGCACCCTTTTGCCCAACGAATCTCCCTCTAGACCTATGTTAGTCCCCAATCAGTCCTAGAACTGGTATCATTTGAAATTTAACGCGGAGTTTTCAAAGTGACTTTGACTGTATGGAACTTATTGTTGGATTAACTACCCATTTTGTTCGATAATAAACGCTTTGTTCGATATTGGGCACCTTTTATTTTTTTTATTTTTCATAAAATACTGATAATAAGTTGATTAATTTTGGTATCACTGTTGTATTCACCATGTGAAATCATGGGTAATGGATAAATCAATAGAGGTAGAGGTAACAAAGCAGCGGAATAAGAAAAGAACTCTAGTCATCACCATAGTGGTGGTGTTGATTGTTCTTGGAGTATTTGGTGTTCGTGCCTTCATTCAACCGAGCATAACACGAGCAGAGTTTACCTCGGCAGTTGTTGGAGTCGGTGACATCGAAAATACCATAAATGCATCTGGAGAAGTGTTACCAGAATTCGAAGAAGTGCTTACCAGTCCGATAAACGCAGCACTACGTGACGTACTGATGGACGTAGGCATGAAAATTAATGCAGGACAATCTATCCTGACTTTGGATAAATCAGCTGCACAAACCGAATATGATAAGCTCGGTTTTCTTATTGAATCAAAGGAAAATGAGATCCGTAAGCTCAAGCTGGATCTTACAAAGACATTCTATGACATCAAGTCCAACAACAGCATCAAACAGCTTCGCATCAGCAATTTTAAGGATGCAGTTTCTAGTGCCAAGCGCCTGTTTAATGTCGGTGGGGGTACCAAGGAAGATATTGATCAGTCAGAGTTAGACTTAAAAGTTGCAGAGCTTGAAAAGCAGCAAATAGAGAATGAGATTAGAAGCAAGCAGCAAACCATGAAAATCGAGATCAGAGAGGCAGAGATCTCTTTGGCCATTCAACGAAACGACCAATCAGCGTTAACTAGAAAACTGAAGTTGGCAGACATCATTGCCACCAGAGATGGTGTCATTACCTGGGTTAATAAGAATATTGGTGCTAGTGTTAAAGAAGGGGAGTCGCTCGCTAGAATCGCCAACTTAACCGATTATAAAGTAGCAGGCAGTATTTCAGATATGCAGCTGGAAGATTTACGAAACGGCATGCCAGCGATCATCAGAATAAACGACACGCAGCTTAGGGGTAGTATTAACAAGATTTTTCCGGCCGTAAACAATTCAATTGTTTCTTTCGAGGTACGACTGAATGAAAAAGATAGCAAGTTGCTGAGACCGAATATGAAAGTGGATGTGTTTTTAGTTACGGCAACTAGAAACAAAGTGCTGAGGGTGCCAAATGGCCCGGCCTTCAAAGGTTCTAATGAACAGGTAGTTTTTGTTTTGAAGAATGGAAAAGCAGAACAACGTTTAGTTAAGTTGGGTTTAAGCAACTTCGATTTTGTGGAAATCCTGAATGGCTTGAGGCAGAGAGATGAGGTGATCACATCCGATATGAAAGAATACGAAAACGCTAAACAAATCATAATTAAATAGCGGGAGGATGAGCAGAATATTAATCTTTACGGTTTTCTTTATTATGCTAATAGGAGGTTCTCTTTTCGTTAAAGCCGTTAATCTGGTAAAATGTGATACGCTAAAATTGACATTAAAGGAAGCAGTAGGGTGGGCAAAGACGAATTCCATAGCAGCAAAACAAGCCGTCACCATTAAGGAAACAAAATATTGGGAGTGGCGCACTTTCAGATCAAACTATCAGCCACAGCTGGCACTAAGTGGAATTCTGCCCGGCTACAATAAAGCTTATGCCCAAGTATTGCAGCCGAATGGCACTATCCTCTTCCAGCCTATACGTAACGATAATTCTTCGTTAACCTTAGATTTTAAACAAAGTATTGCAGCTACAGGTGGAACAATTTACGGGACTACAGAACTGCAGCGCTTCAGTGATTTTGATAGGAATACGGTTTTGTATAACGGCACGCCGTACGGGCTCGGATATACACAACCTTTACTTCAATACAATAGTCTGAAATGGGATAAAAAGATTCAGCCGCTAAAGTTTAATGAAAGCAAACAGGCCTACATTGAATCGCAGGAACAGATTTCCATCA
The DNA here is from genome assembly GCF_046546555.1 of Pedobacter sp. JCM 36344. NCBI lineage: Bacteria > Pseudomonadati > Bacteroidota > Sphingobacteriia > Sphingobacteriales > Sphingobacteriaceae > Pedobacter > Pedobacter sp. JCM 36344. The sequence goes on along the minus strand of NZ_JBKHKK010000006.1, from coordinate 107,707 downwards.
AGGTTACGCAATACTTTTTTGACCTTTTGCTAGCTCAGGTAAACCTTCGTCTTGCAGAAGCAAACTTTGCCAACACCGGTAAAATCTTCAATATCGCGAACGCGAAATTTGAATTGGGTAAGATTGCCAAAAATGAGATCTTACAATTGCAGCTTGAGGTATTGAATGCGCAAAAATCGGTCGGTACAGCCAAAAGAGACTTTGAGATTGCCGCATTGAACTTAAAAAGCTATAGCGGAATTGAAGGAGAGGAGCGTCTGAAACTTACAGTGCCTGATCCGGTAGCTCAGTTTAGTGTGTCGTCCGACAAGGTAATTGCAGAAGCATTTGAAAACAGGTCTGACGCCATAGCATTTGCTCGCCGATTGGCAGAGGCCAAACGGGAAGTGGCAAAAGCAAAAGGGGAAAACGGATTGGTGGCCACACTGCGTGCCAATGTTGGATTCTCTAATTCGGCAACCAGGGTATTCGACGTGTACCGCTCACCTAAAAGTCAGCAATCCATAGAACTTCAGCTATCCATACCGGTTTTAGATTGGGGAAGGTCTAAATCGAGAACCAAAACTGCGCAGGCCAATGAGCAACTGGCTAGGTATGAGGTGGAGCAGGACAAGCAAACGTTTAAGCAAGAGATTATTACACAAGTCACGTTGTTCGATATGATGCAGGAGCAAATGGAACTTACGATTCGTGCCGACAAAATTGCTTCCGAAAAGTGCCAGATTGCCAGCGAGCGGTATGTTTTAGGAAGCTTAAGCATTACTGAATTAAGTATAGCTTTTCAGGAGAATGACCGCGCAAAACGCGATTTTGTAGCGGCGTTACGAGACTTTTGGGGAGCTTACTATCAATTAAGGTTTTTGTCATTATATGATTTTGAAACCAACCAAAAAATAAAATACTAAAAAGAACAGGATATGATACGTTTACAAAACATTGAAAAGGTTTACAGAACCGCCACCGTTGAGACGCTCGCTATCAATGGGATTAGTCTGGATATCGCAAGAGGGGAGTTTCTCTCCATCATGGGCCCTTCGGGCTGCGGGAAAAGTACGTTACTGAATATTATTGGCCTGTTAGACGAACCATCGAGAGGCCTTATCAAAATCGACGGACAGGATACGAGCCATTTTCGGGACCTGCAAATGGCTGCATTTCGCAACCAGAAGCTTGGTTTTATTTTCCAAAGCTATCATTTGATCAACGATTTGCAGGTGCTGGATAATGTGGAACTGCCGTTGTTGTATCGCAACTCTTCCGCAAAGGAAAGAAGGGAGTTGGCTACGGACGCACTGGAAAAGGTTGGTCTGAGTAACCGTCTTAAGCATTTTCCTAACCAGTTGAGCGGAGGTCAGCGTCAACGGGTTGCTATTGCCAGGGCGATAGTTGGTAAACCGCAAATTATTCTTGCTGATGAGCCTACAGGAAACCTAGATAGTGTTATGGGGAATGAGATCATGGACATACTGATCAACTTAAATAAGAAGGAGGGAACCACAATAGTTATGGTAACACATGATGAGCAGATGGCGCATAAAACGGATCGTTTGGTTAGGTTGTTTGATGGATCTCAAGTACAATAATTATGCTGAAGAATTACTTTAAAATAGCTATAGCTGTATTGAAAAGAAGAAAGTTCTTCACTTTCATCAGCTTATTTGGGATCAGCCTGACTCTTACCATTCTAACGGTTGCCACTGCGTTCGTGGACAAAGTGTTAAGTCCTGAATATCCGGATTATAAAAGAGATCGCTCCTTGTATGTTTCAAATATGGAATTTAAAAATACAAAGGAAGGTTGGATGAATAGAAATGATGTCTCTTACTACTTTTTAGATCATTACGTTTCCAGATTAAAAAGCGTTGATAAAGTTGCTATTTCTTCTAGTCCTAAATCCTCAAATGCCTATATCAATAACAAAAAGATAGTTTTAGGATATAAATACACCAATGCGGCCTATTGGGATGTGCTGGAATATAAGTTTTTGGAGGGCAAACCCTTCTCAAAGAAACAGATTGACAATGCAGAACTTATAGCGGTAATTTCAAAAGAAACGAAGGAAGCTTATTTTGGCAATGAGAAGTCAGTTGTAGGAAAATACATTTCTGCTGATAACATTAATTATCGTGTGATTGGAGTAGTTGACAATGTTTCAAAAACTCTTAGAAACCTGGCTGGCGACATGTATCTGCCCTACACGCTGTCCAGGGAAGTTTCTAGTAACAGTCTGATGGGTTCTTTTAATGGTATCTTACTAGCGAAATATAAGGCTGATGTACCTGCCATGAAGAATGAGTTTAACCAAATGGTGAGCAAGCTTCCTTTGCCAAGCACTGAATTTGATAAATTGTATTGTAACGCTGATTCATTCTTTGACAGTATGACCAGAAGACTCGGAGGTGATACGACAAATACAGCAACCACCAGAGTGGTTGCTGTCAGTGCGGTTTTACTGTTGCTCTTCTTACTGCTGCCGACAATCAATCTGGTAAACATTAATATTACGAGAATTATGGAGCGTTCCTCTGAAATAGGTGTAAGAAAGGCATTTGGAGCATCATCAAGAACCTTGGTATTTCAGTTCTTGGTTGAGAATATGATCCTCACTTTTATGGGGGCCTTAATGGGACTGGTCTTCTCCGTGTTGGCTATCAGCTTTACTAACAATGCCAATGTAATTTCAAATATGAAACTCAGTATAAACTTTACAGTATTGTTTTACAGCCTGATTGTCTGCCTGTTTTTTGGTTTTATTTCAGGCGTTTATCCTGCATGGATCATGTCCAGGCTTAACGTAGTGAAAGCACTTAAAGGTTAATAATTCTCAATTAAAAAACATCAGACATGTTTAGACATTTATTTAAATTAATATGGAATAAGAGAAAGCATAATTTTCTTTTTCTATCTGAGATCCTGATCTCTTTCCTGGTGATATTCGCTGTGTTTTCTTACCTCACCTATTACTACCAAAATTACCGACAACCTTTAGGGTTTGATTATCAACGGGTTTGGACGATAGAATACGATAATGATAAACTTACGAAGAATAGTGATTCTTTATCAATGTTTTACGAACGCCTCGAAAAAACTTTGAAGTCGATGCCAGAAATAGCAGAGGTGTCTTTTTCAAGTGCTAATTTCCCCTACGGGGATAGCTATATGAGTACAGGGTTGAGTCAGAATGGCCAAAAGTTCAACAACGTAAGCAACTACAATGTGGGTGCTGACTACAATAAGTTATGGAATGTTGCTATGACTGAAGGAAGATGGTTTCTTCCCGAAGATGCAATCAGTAAAAATAGAACTGTCATTATCAATGAAACGCTGAAGAAGCTAATGTTTGGTAAGGCTCCAGCAACTGGTAAGCTTATTGGTGACTTTGATGATACCAACAAGTTGAAAGTTATCGGTGTTATGCAAGATGTTAAGGCCGATGGTGATTTTTCAGTTATTGGAAGCGCCATGTTTACGCGACTTGATACCAGTGGTTTAAGTTATATGCACACTATTTTGTTAAAGGTAAGGGAAAATGCAGATGCAACCTTTGAAGGTGAGTTATATAAATTCATGGCAAACTCGATGAGGAGTGCCGTCGAAATTAGGCATGTAGACGAAATGCGTGACGCAAAAAACGAAGCCACTTATATTCCGATGATTATCTTTATCATCATCGCGAGCTTCCTGATCATTAATGTTGGTTTAGGGCTGTTTGGTGTGATGTGGTACAATATCAGTAGGCGTAAGTCTGAGATTGGCCTTCGGCGGGCAATTGGAGCAAGTGGGGGGTCCGTTTCTTGCCAACTTGTTGCTGAAGCGATGATCTTAGCGACAATGTCTTTGGTGATAGGCTGCTTTTTCGCAATTCAGTTTCCGCTGCTGAATGTCTATAACATCCCTTCTGGTGTTTATATCATTTCGATCTTGATGTCCATCTTGTTCATTTACGTGCTGGTTCTTGCCTGCTCTTTGTTTCCTGGAAAACAGGCCGCAGCAATCCATCCGGCAATTGCATTGCACGAAGAATAATAACTATATTAACTTTGAATATGATTTTGATCGTTGATGATGATGTCGCAGTAAGAACATCTCTGGAGCTCTTGTTAACCGGCGCAGGTTTTAGCGTATTAACCGCCGATAGTCCGACGGATGCTATATCCATTATCAACCAGCGCGTTCCGCAACTCATTCTCCTAGATCTAAACTTCTCCATAGATACTTCGGGGAATGAGGGGATGGAATTGCTTAAGGACATTAAAAAAATTGATGAGAAGGTTCCCGTAATATTGATCACTGGTTGGGCAAGCATCGAGCTTGCTGTAAAAGGGATTAAGCTGGGTGCAAACGACTTCATCAATAAGCCCTGGAACAATGAATACCTAATACAATCTATAAGCACACTTCTTGACCTGCAATCAACCAAAGTAAAGCATACTTCGCGCAGTCAGCTGGATGATGAATTTGCATTTCATCAGATAATCGGAGTTGATTCTGAAATGCTCAGGATCTTGGAAACAATTGCTCAGGTTGCGGCAACGGATGCATCAGTATTGATACTTGGCGAGAGTGGAACAGGAAAGGAACTCATCGCTGAAGCTATTCACGAGAATAGTTTGCGAAGAAACAAACCATTCGTTAAAGTAAATCTCGGTGGAGTATCCTCCTCACTATTCGAAAGTGAGATGTTTGGACATGTACGTGGGGCATTTACTGATGCACGCTTTGACCGTATCGGTCGGTTCGAGATGGCAGATAAAGGTACCATTTTTCTAGATGAGATCGGTGAGTTGGAAAGGGGTAGTCAGGTGAAATTATTACGGGTGCTGCAAGATAGGACTTACGAAGCCCTTGGCAGTAGCAGTGGTAAAAATGTAGATATCCGCGTGGTTTGCGCAACTAATAAAGATCTTTTTGAAATGGTAGCTATGGATACTTTTAGGGAAGACCTCCTCTATAGAATCAACTTGATTACCATTAGGCTCCCATCATTACGAGAAAGAAAAGGAGATATCCCATTACTGGTTAACTTTTTTATGACCAACCTCAAAGAGATTTACAACCGACCAGGCCTATCAGTTAGTCCTGTCGCGATTAAATGGCTACAGCAATTAGACCTCCCAGGAAATATACGGCAGTTAAAAAATCTGGTAGAGCGTTCCATATTAGTAAGTAAAACTGACGAGTTGGGTGTGGAGGATTTTAAAATTCACTTGGAGGTTTCGACTTCCAAAAAGAGAAAGACTGAGTTTCCTGAGGTTGGGACTTTGACTCTTGAGCAGATGGAAATTGAGATGGTCAAGAAGGCAATGAACTTTCACCAAAACAGGATCTCAAAGGCAGCAGCTTCATTAGGAATTACTAGAAACTCCCTCTATCGTAGGCTAGAAAAATACCAGATACCTTTCAATGAGACTGAAGACTAAGTATATTTTGTTTATTTCTTTACTTCATCTGGGTTTTCTCGGACTGAGTTATCTGATCTTAAAACAAGATAAGATAGTTTTTATTATTTCAGAAGTTGTGATAATTATATCCGTGGTCATTTCTATAGGGCTTTACCGTCAGCTTATTCAGCCGCTGTCTTATCTTAAAGAGGGCATCAACGCCATAAAGGACAGGGATTTCAGTGTAAAGTTTTTACTTACCGGGAAGAAGGAGATGGATGAACTGATTGAGGTTTATAATGAGATGATGGATGCGCTACGAGAGGAGCGGACTCGGCAAGAGGAGCAGCACTTTTTTCTCGAAAAGCTTATCCATACGTCGCCTACGGGGATCATTGTTTTGAATTATGACCATCAGATCAGGCAAATCAATCCTAAAGCAAGAGAAATCTTAGAAGAAGGGGATACTTTGTTTTTAAAGGAAATGGAATCATTGAAACCTGGTGAGTCAAAGACTATGAAAATAGGGAGTATGAATACGTATAAGGTTCAGAAATCCAACTTCATTGATCGTGGATTTGCCAGGGTATTTATCATGATAGAAGAACTGACTGTAGAGATCTTTAAAGCGGAGAAAAATGCATATGGAAAAGTGATTAGAATGATGGCCCATGAAGTGAACAACACAGTGGGGCCAGTTAACTCCATATTAAGCGTTGCCCTCGGAACACAGGATATATGGCAGGACGAGCGTAGGGCAGCATTAAAGAATGCTATAAATGTTGCCGTAGAACGCAACCAGAATCTGAATCTCTTCATGCGAAATTTCGCCGATCTGGTCAAACTTTCTCCTGTAAATAGAGGCCCCGTGAATTTAAGCTTTCTCGTTTTATCGACTGTTGATTTGATTAAGATAAAAGCCGAGGAGCAGAATGTATCTATTGATTTGAATCTCCCCATGGATCCTTTTTTTATAAATGCAGATGCCCTACAACTGGAACAGGTACTGATCAACATTGTCAAGAATGCCATGGAATCAATTGAGGATAATGGATCGGTGCAAATTAGCTTAGATGCTCAAAAACGCCAGTTGGTACTGCAAGATAATGGAATAGGAATTGCGCCTGAACATGTAGAAAAACTTTTCAGTCCTTTCTTTAGTACCAAGAAAGACGGACAGGGGATAGGGTTGACCTTGGTAAGAGAAATTCTTCTAAATCACGGGTATTCCTTCTCTTTGAAAACACCTTCGCCGGGTATCACAAGGTTTACAATTAATCTCTGACCGCTTCCAGCTGGATGGCTATGTACCTTGCAAATGGATAGGCATTTTTTATAGTTCTTCTAATTCTTATTATCGCCCCATTGATATCTTCGGTAGCTAGGCCAGTTCTAATTGATTTACAGTATCTACCAAGGAGTAAATATCTTCTAAAATCATGGCGGCACTGCTGCTTTGGCCACCAGCAATAAATTTGGTTATGGTTGTTAGTAAATTTGCGATTAAGGCGTTACATATATGGATTTCTTGGACGCTGTTTTTGATTTCATTGCTGGTATGTTAACAAAAATGAGACATAAATGATTTGAGACCAAAAGGAAATAAGTTCTTTTTTAATTATATTTATACCACACACAATGAAACTAAATATAAACCTAAATGAAAAAATTAATCATTATGGCAGCGCTTGCGCTGTCCGCCTTCTGCGTTCAGGCCCAGGAGCGGTCCATTAGGTTAGGCGCTAAAGTCGGTGCAAACTTCTCCCTGTTCACACAATCCGTAGCTCCTTTTGATCAAAAGACGGGAACGCGCTTCGAATTCTTTGACCGTGATGTGCGAATTTCTGGTATGGGTGGTCTGACAGCGGAATTCTTACTGCCTAAGGGTTTCTCATTAGGAGTAGAATTCCTTTTTAGCTCCAGAGGTATGGCTTACAAAGAAGAAAACAATTATGCAGTTGTCCTGAATGAAGAGGGTGAGAATACAGCCACTAACCGTTTCACTTATAACATCGATTACCTGGAAATTCCTGTCACTATTAATTACAATTTCAACGAGCCTTCTTCATCCTTAAGATTAGTAGGATATATAGGCATAGCTCCTGCAATGGCAATTCATAGCAAAACAACGCTTCGGTATGCTGAGGGTTTAGATGGCGATGGATATAGGGCTGCTAATGAAAACGCCAACTTGAAAAATGTTAGATTGTATAACAATAATGTCCTTGCTGGGTTTCAGATAGGTGAAAACTCTACTAAGCGACTTGGAGGGTATCTTGATTTGCGGGGAACTCGTACACTACGTCCGGTTTTTCAGGGAAAAAGTCGCAGCGCCAATATCCCAAATACCAACATGCTAACTTTCACTTTAGCAATTGGTATTCGGATTTAAACTTATATTTCTACATTAGGCAATTAACCAGGTATACAATCAATTATGCAGAAGGAACAATTAAGGAGTCAGGAGTGGTTTGGTAAAAAAGGTAAAGATGGGTTTATTTATCGTGCCTGGATGAAGAACCAGGGTATTCCATCGCATCAATTGAATGGGAAACCAGTGATCGGTATATGTAATACCTGGTCTGAGCTCACCCCATGTAATGCGCACTTTCGCGAAATAGCTGAATCTGTAAAGAATGGTATCTATGAAGCGGGTGGCTTTCCTGTTGAATTTCCGGTAATGTCACTTGGAGAAACACTTATGAAACCAACGGCTATGCTTTTTAGAAATCTGGTTAGTATGGATGTGGAAGAGTCTATAAGGGCAAATCCTTTGGACGGTGTAGTGCTACTTTGTGGCTGTGATAAAACTACTCCGGCGCTGGTTATGGGTGCTTGTAGCGTTGATATTCCAACGATCGTTGTTTCTGGTGGTCCAATGTTAACCGGTAAGCACAGGGGTAAGGATATCGGCACTTCGGATATCTGGAACTTCTTTGAAGACAACCGCTCTGGATTGATGACTGATGAGGAGCTGTATGTTGCGGAATCTTGTCTGGCAAGAAGCAGGGGACATTGCGCGGTGATGGGTACAGCATCTACAATGGCTTGCATGGTAGAGGCACTTGGTCTTTCTCTGGCTGATAATGCGGCAATACCTGCATCCGATTCTCGGAGGAAAGCTTTAGCGCATTTATCAGGAAATAGGATCGTAGATATGGTGCGGGAAGATTTGAAGCCATCACAGATTCTAACGCGACAAGCATTTGATAATGCGATCACTGTAAATGCGGCAATAGGAGGATCCACTAATTTTATCATACACTTATTGGCAATAGCCGCTAGAATCGGTGTAGATCTGAATATAGATGACTTCAACACTTTAGACAAAGGTGTGCCGCTATTGGCTAACCTTCAACCCTCCGGAAAGTATTTTATGGAAGATTTCTACTATGCAGGAGGATTGCCAGTGTTGATGAAGGAGTTGCAAAGTCATTTACATAATGAAGCCATTACGGTATCGGGTAAGCCGATGTCTGCCAATTATGAAGATTGCGATTGTTTCAATACAGATGTGATTGGCTCCATGTCTTCTCCTTTTAATACCACTGCCGGGATTGTGGTCGTTAAGGGGAATCTTTGTGAGAATGGTGCAGTGCTAAAGCCTTCTGCTGCTACGAGCGCTTTGTTGCAGCACCGTGGCAAAGCAGTTGTATTTGAGAATATTGAAGATTATAGACTTAAGATAGATGACCCTGAGTTAGATGTAGAGGAGGGTGATGTTCTGGTTTTAAAGAACGTAGGGCCTAGAGGTTACCCGGGAATGCCTGAAGTGGGCAATATGTCTATTCCAAAGAAATTGTTGGATAAGGGGATAAGAGACATGGTTCGTATCTCTGATGGACGAATGAGTGGGACGGGTTTTGGAACCGTCGTTCTGCACGTTTCACCTGAAGCCGCCGTTGGAGGTACACTTGCAGTAGTTCTTAATGGAGATATGATTACATTGGATGTTGCCAATAAGTCCCTTACTTTGGAGCTATCCGACGAAGAGATTCTGACTCGTAAAGCGAACCTTCCTCCGGGAGATCATATTGTAGCAAGAGGCTATACGCACTTATACCAGAAACATGTGGAACAGGCGCACCTTGGTGCAGATTTCGACTTTTTGAAAGGTAGTTCAGGCAGTAAAGTAGTTAAAGATTCACATTAAAAATTATTTATGGATATAGACTTTAATGGGCAGGTTGCCATTGTTACCGGTGCAGGAAAAGGCATAGGCTACCAGATTTCACTGGAGCTTGCCAGGAAAGGTGTCTTCGTGGTTATGAATGATAGCGACGAAGAATTAATTAATGCGGTATCTGCCAGGATCAATTCGCTTTATCCGGACCAAACAATGGCTGTCGCAGGCGATGCTGGCGAAATCGACCTCATCCAGAGTCTTGTTGATAAAGCAGTTGAACAATTCGGACAACTTAATATTATTATCGCCAATGCCGGTATTACCTTATTTGGAGATTTTCTCAGTTACGAACCGAAGGCTTTTCAGGGTGTGATGAAAGTTAATCTGCAAGGGAGTTTCTTTCTGGCTCAACGTGCCGCGCGACAAATGATCAAGCAAAACACGGGAGGTAGGATCTTGCTTATGTCCTCTGTGACTGGTCAGCAGGCTCACAAAGACCTGGCAGCTTATGCCATGACAAAGGCGGGACTTCAGATGCTGGCGAAAAACCTGGTGATTGAACTTTCTGAATATGGCATTACAGTGAATACTGTAGCCCCAGGAGCGACACTTACTGAGCGAACTATGGAAGATGAAGATTATAAAAGTACATGGGCACGTATAACGCCAACAGGAAGAGCGGGTACTGTTGAAGATGTAGCTAATGCAGTGTTATTTCTGGTTTCACCAGCTGCGGGACAAATTACGGGACAGACTCTCGTGGTAGACGGTGGCTGGAGTGCAGTAAGTCTTTCTCCATTTTAACTATTTTTATGGCAGAACTATCTACTTTTTCGACATCCCAGAATATTCTTGGAGAATCACCTTTTTGGCATGAAGCTCGTCAAAGCATATTTTGGGTAGACATTCATAAGGGAATATTACATGAGCAGAAACTGTGCTGTGAAGGTAGCGTTACCTGGAATTTAGGAAAAAAGATAGCAGTAATCCTTTCTTGGGAGGGCAGTCAGTTGTTGATGGGTTGCGAAGATGGGATAGTAAGCTTGAATCTTTTAACGCAGGAATGGAAACTGATCATACCCATCAAAGTCCGAGAATCAAATCTTCGTTGTAACGATGGCTCATTTGATGTACAAGGAAATATCTGGATTGGCAACATGGATATGCAGTTTAGAGAAGGCCTTGGTAGCTTATATCGCATAGCTAAAGATGGGGGAACATTCGAAATACTTGAAGGGCTAACCATTCCAAATGGACTCAGCTTTTCTTTAGACCATAAAAGAATGTATTTTATTGATACTCCAACAAGAACGGTAAAGTCATACCTTATCGATCCAGCCGGTAATATATCATTTGAAAAATCTGCTGTTGTTATTCCTAAGAATATGGGTGTGCCTGACGGTATGAGTATAGACGAGCAGGGTATGTTGTGGGTCGCTTTATATGGAGGTGGAGCAGTTAGTCGTTGGAATCCATTTACTGGAGAACTATTAGAAACGATTGCCATACCTGCACTGCACATTACAAACTGCTGTTTCGCTGGTGATAAACTCAACGAGTTAATTGTAACCTCAGCCAGAGAAAATATGACGGAGATCCAATTAGCTATGTATCCTGAATCTGGTAACGTTTTCAGAATTCAGGATCTTGGTGTCAAGGGTGTTAAAATGCTATCTCATAAACCTTCGACCACATTTTTCCAGTAACGTAGATCTTTTTCGTATCATGATCATAGGCAATGCCGTTCATCTCATTAGCATTAGGATTATCCGCTTTTTCAGCAGCGTAAATGGGGTTCATGTCAATATTGGCGACCACATTTCCCGTAGCAGGGTCAATTTTAACAATATTATTGCTGAGCCAAACATTGGCGTAGATATACCCGTCGATATATTCCAGTTCATTGATCATAGTTAAGGGTTGGCCTTCTCTGGTCACAATAACGGTCTTTATTGGCTTTTGCGTGTTTGGATCAAGGTAGGTCAACGCACTTGTTCCATCGCTCATAATTATAAATTTGCCATCTGTCGTTAATCCCCAACCTTCAAGATTGGCATATTTAAAATCACCGAGCTTTTTAAAGCTTTTTGCATCATAAATGAAACCTTGCTGATTTTTATAAGTCACCTGATATAGCTTGTCGTTCAAAATAATTACACCTTCCCCAAAATAAACGGAACGGTCTAATTCAACTTTGGCATCAAGCTTTCCTGTCTTCGTATTTAATATCCCCACTTCTGATTTTGCCTGAGGCTTATCATTTGGCGAACCAGTACTTTCTATAAATTGTCCATTGTGCACCAAAAAACCTTCGGTAAAGGATAACGTATCATGCGGAAATGTTCCATTTAATTTAAAAGTTAAGTTCTCAACGGGAACCGTAAGCGTTGTTGTGGTAGTTTCTTCTGAACTGTTTTCTTTATTGCTACAGCTATTTAAAACAACTAAAGCAAGTATATAAATGGGCAACCTAAATTTCATGCTATAAATCTAGCGAAAATCACGTTGTTGCAACTGTCTGCAAAATAAATATCTGCTGCTGCATCTGCAAACTCAAATTATCGTTTATCTATTCGAAATGCGCTAGCTGGATTTGTTACCGTAAGCAAATCGAATTCCTTTTCGGTTAATCCATTCTTTAGAAGCGCTGGTTTTAGTTTCGTAAACAGCGTTACGTATGGCAGGGTGTTGCCATTTTGGTAAGGAATAAAGCCCGATTGACCATCTTTTTTGACTGCTGCGAAACCATCGTCATGGGAGATCAATAGTCTGTTAAGTAGGCCAGTAGCCTTAAATTTCATGATATTTTTCTCGTATTTGTTTAATGAATTTTCTGTACTATTCAAACCGTCAAGACTAATCCAGCAACCCTTCTTCGCTAATCTGATCTGTGTTTCGCCAGTTTGATCATTCTGAGCATGTACCCAGATGAAGGCTGAGGGTTTTACACCCATCTTTTCCAGGATTTTTAGCTCCTGCACCGCAGCTTCAGCATTGCCAGTATGGATGGCTATTTTCAATCCTGTTTTCAAGTGGGTTATCGCTGCAGCCTCAATCAGTTTAATCTCTACTTCTTTTAAAGGAGCATTATCGCTGCCCAATTTTATAAACCCAGGCCTTATTTTACTCCTCTCTATTCCATTTACATATTCTGAAATCCAACGTTCGGCCAGCTTCACGGTAGATTCAGTATAAGCATGATCCGGCAGATATTTCTGGTTAACGGCTGCATAATATCCGGTATTAGTTATGATGTTTAAGCCACTTAGCGTCGACAGTTTTCTTAAAAGCTTTACGTTTTTCCCAATGTATGATGGACTGCACTCAAAAATTGTCTGTATTCCGAGGTCCCTTACTGCTTTTAGGTGAGGTAATAATAGATCAAGGGCCTGCAATTCTGTGTATTCTGGATGGTTTTCACTTCCAGCCCCTGAAAAGTCCGTGATGAAATGCTCGTGAGGTAAAGCCCCTCCAAGCTCAGAAAGGCTTACTTTGCCATTTACCGTCATTACATAGTGTTCCTGCCGGAGAATATTTATTGGTAATTTTTTAGCGCAAAGAGCTGGAAAAGCACAAATTAAAGCTACAAATTCCCGTCTCTCCATACTGTGAATTTAGCAATTTTACTTAGATTCGTGTAATCAGCTATAAACCATAATATGAATATCAAGATAGCCAAACTCTCCTTCTGTATTGTTTTAAGCTTATTGACAGTATTTATCAATAATGCTTTTAGTCAGCGCTCGAGTCTATCGCCTGAGCAGCTACGTTGTGAATATCTGGAGAACCCAAACGGGCTTGATGAACTACATCCGAGGTTAAGCTGGACACTTAAAACTAATGATAATTCCAAATTTGGATCGGCTCAAACTGCTTATCAAATATTAGTTAGTGGCTCTGTGAATAGCTTAAAGACCAATAAAGGAGAGATATGGAATTCTGATTGGATCAAGTCTTCTAACATGCAACTGATCAGCTATGCTGGGAAGACATTGCTATCTGATAAAACATACTATTGGAAAATCCGCATCAAAGATGACAAAGGAAATGTTTCTGCCTGGAGCGAAAATGCTCAATGGAGTACTGGTCTATTTAATCAATCAGAGTGGCAGGCTAAATGGATCGGTACAGATCAGATTTTTAACCCTGCAATTGCAGATTGTAACATATGGGATCCTTGGCTTCGGAAGAATTTTAATGTCGAGAAGAAGCCAGAACGTGCTATGCTTTTCTTGGCCTCTGTGGGATTTCACGAACTGTATGTGAATGGCAAAAAAGTAACGGATGATGTGCTGTCGCCATCTGTGACTGATCATGCAAAACGGGCTCGATATGTTGCTTATGATATAGCACCCTTACTTAAAAATGGTGATAATGTAATAGCAATCTGGCTGGGTACATCATGGTCAATCTTTGGTCCATACATAGAAAAGTCAAGGCCAAATACTCCAATAGTGATCGCGCAGGCGAACATTGGAGGACAACTGCTAAAGACCGACGAAAGTTGGATAACGCATAAAAGTCCAAATAAGTTGCTGGGGACTTGGGATTTTGGCAAAATGGGAGGTGAGCTTTACGATGCAAATAACTATGTCTCCGATTGGAATGCCATTAAAACTGATGAGTCAGGTTGGCAAAAAGCAATAGTGTACAAACCAAATCTAGTATTATCTGCGCAGCAGGTAGAATCAAATAAAGTCTTTGAGGAGATAAAACCAATTAATATTGTTGCCAGACCAGACGGAACGTTCCGCGTGGATATGGGAATAAATTTCGCTGGTTGGACGTCAGTCAATATTTCCGGAAATCCGGGTGATAAAGTGGAATTTCTGTATTCTGAAAGATCGCAGGATGATATAACTTTTGCACTCCATAGTGCTTATATTATTGATAAAACAGGTAAGGGTACTTTTAGAAACCGCTTCAATTATAGTTCTGGTAGGTGGATAACCATAAAGGGTTTGAAGACTCAACCAGCTTTGTCCGATATCCAAGGCTGGATGTTGCGGACAAATTATAAGGAATCCACAAGCTTCGAATGTTCTGATCCCTTACAGAACTGGATTTATAAAACGGTAAAATGGACTTTCCAGAATCTATCTATTGGAGGTTTCATTGTTGACTGCCCTCAACGCGAACGACTTGGATATGGTGGGGATGCACATGCCACCTGTGAGACGGGTATGATGAATTATAAGATGGGTGCCTTTTACACCAAGTGGATGGAAGATTGGCGGGATGTGAAGGGTACGGAGTCTGTTGTTGGGGACATGTATGACACTACCTGGTTTCATAAGGGTTCGATGAGTGGCCGTCCATTGCATAAAGGGATTTTACCACATAGTGCACCCACCTACATGGGAGGCGGAGGTCCACCTTGGGGTGGGATTGTAGTTTCATTGCCATGGTTCATTTATCAGCAGGAAGGTGATGTGAGAATGTTGAACAAAAACTTTGAGTTGATTCAGGATTGGCTTGCTTTTTTGAAGACACAGTCTAAGGATGAAATGCTTGTGAGATTTGGTGGAGACTGGGATTTTCTGGGTGATTGGTTATGGCCTGGTGCAACAGCTGAAGGAATGAATAACAATAAGCCTCAGACTGTTTTCCTCAACAATTGCTATATGGTTTACAATTTTAGAACGGCCGCTAAGATCGCTCGGGTATTGGGCAAAAATAGAGAAGCGCTGGATTGGGAAAAGCAAGCCTCAGCAACCAGCGTGGCAATCCATGCGAAGTATTATAATGGTGATGACCATAGTTATTCTGATAGGTCTATGTCCAACTTGGCAGCAGCATTAATTGGCGAGGTAATGCCAGAGCCATTAAAACCATTGGTTATGAAGCGTCTCGAGAAGGAAATTCTGGAAATTCGAAAAGGTCATATTAACGTAGGAATTACGGGTGGAGCGATGTTGTTCAAAGTTCTTCGTGATGCAGGTCGTGACGATCTGATCTATTCAATGACCTCTCAAACTACTTACCCTAGCTGGGGATATATGAAAGAGAACGGGGCAACTACTATTTGGGAAATGTGGGAGAAAGATCTTCCGGGCCATTCTTTATTGCACAGTTCCTATCTGTATCCTGGAGCTTGGTACATCGACGGCTTAGCCGGAATCAAAAAGAATTTGGATCAACCAGGTATGCAACATTTTGTGCTTAGGCCGCCTATGCTTAAGGAAGAACAAATGACCTGGGCGAGGGCCTCAATGGATTCGCCTGCGGGATTGATTAAAACTTTCTGGAAACGCGAAAAGGGGATACTCCGGTATGAGATTACCATCCCGCCCAACACAAAGGCAACCCTGCAAATACCACTTACTGAAGCAGGTGCTATTGAAGGGGGAACATCTGGTTTAAAAGAAGCGGGGAAAAAAGATGGATTTAGGGTCTATCAGCTCTCCTCTGGAAATTATAAATTGCAGTTTAAAAAGGGCTAGCAGATAAAATTGAATGGTAGTGCGCTTTATTTAGCATTTCCCCAAATCTCATAGATCTTATCACCTTTGCTGCTAAGACCGCTATGGTGCCATTTTCCGTCTTCTAGTTTTCCATCAAAACTCAATGCAGCACCAACGCGAGAATTATCTCTGGAGAAAAACTCAATGTTTTCCGTGTATTTTCCGTCTTTGAAACTGTATGATCCACCTCCAGTACCTGAAAACTGTTTCTTCTCAGGGTCAATGGCAACCCATTGAAATTTAGTGCCGGTAAGCAATTTATAAGTTTGTCTGCTCCCTGTTTGATGGATATCTGCAACTTTACCGTCAGCGTCCATTCTCCCTGTAATTTTCCATACTCCCGCTAATGGGGCTTTGCCGTCATCAATTTTTGAGAACTTTACTTCGCCTTCCTCCATTTGCAATACAAGTTGATTATCTGGCAATGAGAAGCTCAGACTCATTTCTTCACCTACTTTTGTGGAATCACTACTGTTGTAAAGCACCTTCATATTGAGCTTTCCATTAGTAACTTCAAAGTTACCACCTTGGCTCATTACAAATGTTTTTCCCTGTTTTACGGTATGAAAACAAAAACCGTCCTGGAAAAATAGATAATGTGTCTCTCCTCCATTATTCAATAGCCAGGCACCCAGAACCGAAGGCGACTGAGCCCATAAGTTACCGGTGATTGTCACTAACACCAACAAGGTTACAAATAGTTTTCTCATTTTCGAATGTATTTTGTTGTATCAAGATAAGTAGAAATTGTAGCATATGAAAATATTTCAGCAGACGATTAGTTTAAGAGCTAGAAAAAGAGGATTTCATTTGATCACAGAGGAGGTAGAAGCAGCTTTGCCGGAGTTATTAAAGATTGAGCTGGGCATGTGTCAGGTTTTTATTCAGCATACCTAAGTTTGACTGCTTAATTATTCACTTTATTTTTAGAAATCAAAGGGAATTTTCTATATTACAGTGCCCTTTTTAAGGTCGTAACCAAATAATAACTTCTAATTATCTGTATGAGAATTATTTACTTATTAATTGTAGTTGCGCTCTCCTATATTCCATTTTCTAATGCCCAAAGCCTCACAATGAAGGTTAGGCTCTTCGATGGTAAAACTTTTAATGGATGGGAGGGAGATCTGAACAAGACCTGGACAATTGAGAACGGAGCCATAGTAGGTGGGAACGGTAAAGACATGGTTCCACAAAACGAATTTATTAGCACGCAAGCTGAATACTCCAATTATAGCCTTAAATTGAAATTCAAATTAACAGGGACTGATGGTTTCGTAAACGGGGGTGTACAGTTTCACAGTCAAAGGATAAATGATCCAAACTTTGAAATGATTGGTTATCAAGCTGATATTGGAGTAGGTTTCTGGGCTTCATTATATGATGAATCCCGCCGAGATAAATTACTGGTAACTGCAGATCCTAAAAAAGTCAAATCAATTCTTAAAGCGAGCGATTGGAATGATTACGAGGTAAAAACAACAGGTCGCCGCATTCAGATATTCCTAAACGGCACACAAACTGTAGATTATACGGAAGAGGATCAGAATATCCCACAGTCCGGACATATTGCCTTTCAACTTCATGGAGGTGGCAAGACCAAAGTCTTTTATAAAGACATCATGCTGCAACCGCTCCCTTAATTACTTCTTTTTTAAACACAAATAAACCAACTATATTATGGCTTCAAAACGCTACATTTTTACTGTTATAATTGCAGTACTTATTATTCCATTAGGCTATGCATTCAAAGATGCTACCTTCAATCTGATATCCGTTAAGAAGGAAATAAAGTATGACCGGGAGTATACCCTTGAATCGACCATGCTCGGATATATTGGTCAGGATGGCAAACGTAACCCTATATTAAAAGCGAGTAAGGGTGAACTGGTACGCATAAAG
This sequence comes from Pedobacter sp. JCM 36344, assembly GCF_046546555.1. Classification (NCBI taxonomy): domain Bacteria; kingdom Pseudomonadati; phylum Bacteroidota; class Sphingobacteriia; order Sphingobacteriales; family Sphingobacteriaceae; genus Pedobacter; species Pedobacter sp. JCM 36344. The sequence continues at coordinate 89,834 of NZ_JBKHKK010000006.1, read as the reverse complement.
GTCGTTAATGGTGAATTAATGACTCATGATATTGCGATTGAAAAGGCAGGCGTAAAAAGTAAAACTTTAGTTGAAAAAGGTGATACTTCCAGTGTTGTATTTCGCGCAGATAAGAATGATGTCTATTTCTGTAGCATTCCCGGACATCGCGCGGCAGGAATGGTCGGAAAAATCGAGGTAACAGAAGGTGCGATTAAAAAGGAGGTTGTTATTGCTGGTATTCTTCCAAAGAAAGGAGTGAAAGCGCTAAACCTGAATTTCGAAAAAGGCACTCTTGAAGACTGGACAGCTACAGGAGATGCATTTGCTAGTGCGCTAGTTGGGGCAGACATTACTTCTGTTTATGAAAAAGACGTAAAAACTGGTAACAGTAGCGCTTATTTTATAAGTAGCGGAGGTACTAAGAATTATAAAAGAACTGGAACCCTTACCTCTGTTCCGTTTACTGTCACGCAGCCATTTGCTTCTTTTAAAGTATCTGGTGGTGCATTGCAAGATACCAGAGTGGAGTTGGTAAAGGCTGATGACAATAAAGTTATTTACCAGATAACAGGAGCGGGGAGGGCAACGCTTCAACCGGTAGTGGTAGATTTGAAGGAGGTGATGAACAAGGAAATTTTTATTCGTTTAGTGGATAGTGAGACTGGAATTTCTCAGATCCCGTACATCGGTGACGACATATGGGGGCATATCAACTTCGATGATTTCTTGTTTTATGCCACCCGACCGAATTTCTCGAATGAATTGAAGAAAGAGGATATCATTATTCTTCCTCCACTAGATCCGATAATTAATTCGGGATTATCAGGTCCGAAAGCAGCAGAGGCAATGACTCCAAAGAATGGTTTCAAGGTTAAACTTGCTGCCGCTGAACCGGATATTATTCGTCCGATTAGCTTCACTATTGATGCTAGAGGTAGGCTTTGGGTAGTAGAAGCTCATACTTACCCTATTCGCGCCGCGGAAGGGCAGGGTAAAGACAGAATCCTGATCATGGAAGATACCAATGGAGATGGAACATTGGATAAGCGTACTATTTTTATGGAGGGGTTAAATCTTGTAACCGGAATCGAATTGGGAATGGGAGGAGTTTGGTTAGGGGCAGCACCTAATTTATTGTTCATTCCGATTGATATGAAGACGGACAAACCCGCCGGTCCGCCACAAATTTTACTTGATGGCTGGGGTTATGAGGATACGCACGAGATGTTGAATAACCTGAGGTGGGGTCCGGATGGATGGCTTTATGGCACGCATGGCATATTTACACAATCCAATGTGGGAGCGCCAGGCTCAACTGATGCACAAAGAACCAGATTAAATGCAGGTGTTTGGCGTTACCATCCAACCACAAAGAAGTTTGAACTATTTGCTGAAGGAACGAGTAATCCATGGGGTATAGATTTTAATGACTACGGACAGTCATTTGTAACTGTATGCGTCATTCCGCATATGTTCCAGATGATTCAGGGCGCAAGGTATTTGCGTCAGGCAGGTAACCATTTCAACCCCTATACTTACGACGATATCAAGGAGATTGGTGACCATGTGCACTGGATAGGAGATAGAGGTCCACACGCTGGTAATTTTAGATCCAACTCTAAAGGTGGAGGTCATGCCCATGCAGGTGCGATGATCTATCTTGGTAGTGAAAAATGGCCGGCAGAATACCGTAATAACATTTTCATGAACAATATCCATGGAAGCAGAGTCAATGTGGATGTGTTAACCCGCAAAGGATCAGGCTATGTTGCCAGTCACGGAGATGATTTCTTATTGACGAATGACACCTGGTCTCAGTGGTTGAACTTCAAATATGACCAAAGCGGGTCCGTGTTTGCGATTGACTGGTATGATAAAAATCAATGTCATAGTCCGAACCCTGATGTTCACCAGAAAACGATGGGTAGGATATTTAAGATCAGCCATGAAACTGATCAATGGAAAAAAGTGGACTTATACAAGGCTTCAGATAAAGAATTGGTAGAATGCCAATTGAACAAAAACGAGTGGTATGTGAGGCAGGCGCGTCAGATTTTGCAGGAAAGAGGTCCTAATAAGAAGGTTCACAAGATGCTGAAAGAGATATTGGCGAATAATCCTGATGAGACCAGGAAACTTCGTGCACTTTGGGCACTACATGTGACGAAAGGAATGGAGGAAAAGGATCTTATAGATTTGCTTTCATATGACAGCGAATATGTAAGGAGCTGGGCAATTCAATTAATCGCAGAGGATAAAAATCCATCAGATGCGGCTATGAAGCGTTTTGCAGAACTGGCTGCGTCAGACAAATCTGCTATGGTCAGGTTGTATTTAACTTCTGCTTTACAACGTGTTGACCCTTCTAAAAGATTCGAAATATTGGAAGCTTTGGTGCAACATGAAGAAGATAAGGATGACCATAATCTTCCATTGATGCTTTGGTATGCATTGGAACCAACCGTCCCGGTAGATATGAGCAGGGCCTTAGCTATTGCATCAAAGGCAAAAGCGCCAAGGATCTTAACCTTTACTAAAAACAGGCTGTCAGCTATCAACACACCGGATTCTAAAAAAGTCATAGATACTTTCAATCAACAAATGGGTAATATGCCAATGGACCATAGTCAGCATAAAATGAAGTAGGGTTATAGGACTAAAAACCTTATCGGTTTGAGAATTGTTCAACAAGAAATTGAACTTCTTATGAGTCTTGAGAAATATAACACAAAGCGCGACTTCAGCAAAACTGCGGAACCGAAAGCGGGTACCAGCAGCGATAAAAATAAGTTACTTTTTGTAATTCAAAAACATGATGCATCACACCTCCATTACGACTTTAGGTTGGAAATGGACGGTGTGTTGAAAAGCTGGGCTGTACCCAAAGGACCGTCCACTGATCCAAAAGCTAAGCGACTTGCCATGATGGTTGAGGATCATCCCTTCGATTATCGGAGTTTCGAAGGGATTATTCCGAAAGGAGAGTATGGCGGAGGTACCGTTATCGTGTGGGACAAGGGGACTTATGAGCCTATTGAAGAGATTAAGGGAAAAAACGCGCAGGAAAAGCATTTACTGGAACAGCTAAAGTCAGGTTCTTTGAAGATTAGGCTTCATGGTGAAAAACTAGAAGGGGAATTCGCATTAGTTAAAACCCACGGTATGGCTAAAAACAGCTGGTTGCTAATTAAGCATAAAGACGATTTTGCGTCTGTTAAGGACATTACAAAGAAAGATAAATCCGTCATTTCGGATCAGACTATTGCTCAGGTTGAAAAAACCAGTGATAATGTATGGCATAGTAATAAGACTGACGATGCTCTTGCAAAGACTAAGGCTGAGCAAGGTGGTAAATCGAAAATTCCAACTGGAATGAAGCCTATGCTCGCAACACTCGTGGATGAGCCTTTTGATGATCCAAATTGGCAGTATGAAGTCAAATGGGATGGCTATCGTGCACTTGCTTTCTTGAATAAGGGAGCGGTCGACCTGCGATCTCGTAACAATAAGAGCTTCAATGAAAAGTTTTATCCGATCTATGAGCTCTTGAAAACTTTTGACATCAACGCGGTTTTCGACGGAGAAATACTCGTGCTCAATGAGAAGGGAATCTCAAATTTTAGCGACTTACAGAACTGGAGGAGTGAGGCAGATGGTGACCTTGTCTTTTACGTGTTTGATATTATTTGGTACGATGGTAAGGACCTTAAAGACCTGCCTCTTTATCAAAGGCAAGAAATACTTACAAAGGTGTTGCCAATAGCTGATGATAGGATCAGGTTAAACAAAGTGTTTGATACCAGTGGAATAGATTTTTATCACGCTGCGGAAAAGATGGGTCTTGAAGGAATTATCGCTAAGAAAAAAGACAGTACTTATGCGGCAAATTACCGCTCTAAAGAATGGTTGAAAGTTAAGGTACATAAAGGGCAGGAGGTAATCATTGCTGGGTACACCAAGAATGCGGATACCACGAAACCTTTCAGTTCATTATTACTTGGTGTTTACCTCGATAATGTACTACAATACGTTGGCAAGGTTGGGACTGGTTTCTCGGCTAAACTTCAGAAAGAAATGATGGAACAGTTTGAACCACTAATTACTAACGAATGCCCGTTTGAAGATATTCCAGACGTGAACAAACCCTCAAGGTTTAGACCTAATCCACCAAAAGCAAAGGCTACTTGGCTTAAGCCTGAACTGGTCTGCGAGGTTGCGTTTGCCGAGGTGACTAGCGATGGAGTGTTTAGACATCCATCATTTCAAGGTATGCGCATCGATAAAAAGGCGAAAGATGTTACCAGGGATCTGTCTGCTCCGACAGAAGACATGATAGATAAGGTTGAAAAAGTTGTTGCTGAAGTTGAATCTACAACAGAAACACCAGAGGCCGCTTTAAAACCACCTAAGGTTAAAGCAAAAAAAACACTTTTGAATCCGAAAGATGAGACACAGGTCAGAAAGGTTAATGGACATGAGCTAAAGTTCACCCATTTAAGTAAGTTATACTGGCCTGAAGATACTATCAGTAAGCGAGAGATGTTCAATTATTACTACCAAATAGCCGATTATATACTTCCTTATCTCAAAGACCGACCCATGTCGCTGAATCGATATCCCGGTGGTATTCATGCAAAAGGTTTCTATCAGAAGAATGTGAAAGATACAGCTCCGGATTGGGCGCAAACCTTTCCCTATTGTACGGGAGATGGTGAAGAAAAGGAATATTTGGTTGGTCAGGATGAGGCATCGTTATTATGGATGGCATCGCTTGGATGCATAGAAATGAACCCATGGTTTAGCAGGGTCTACTCGCCAGATAATCCAGATTACTGCATTATTGATTTGGATCCTGATAAGCATACCTTCGATCAGGTTGTTGAAGCTGCAAACGTAGTGAAGGAAGTTTTAGATGCCATCGAAGTGCCGTGCTTCTGCAAGACTTCTGGTTCCACTGGAATGCACATTTACGTTCCTTTAGGGGCTAAGTATGATTATGATCAAAGTCAGTTATTTGCCAGAATCATAGTGAATATTGTCCACAAGCAGATTCCTAAGTTTACCAGTTTAGAACGAATAATTGCGAATAGGAAAGGTAAAATGTACTTGGATTTCCTGCAGAACAGACCGGGGGCTACAATTGCTGGTCCCTACTCTTTACGTCCGAAACCTGGAGCAACCGTTTCGATGCCACTACACTGGGATGAAGTAAAGAAAGGGTTGAAGATGAAAGACTTCAATATTTTTAATGCAGTTGATAGGGTAAGGATAGAGGGAGATTTATTCAAAGGAGTACTAGCAAAAGGTATAGACTTGGAAAAAACGAGCAAAAAAGCAAAAAGTATTTTTGGTTAGACGTTGAAAAGTACAGGGTGTTAATAGTTAATTCTCATGACGATCTTTGTTGACAACATTTTCGCAAGAACCTTTACAAAAATATTGGCCTGTCTAATTTAATCGCAATCCTATGCGCAGCGTTCATCAAGCCGACATGACTATATGCCTGCGGGAAATTACCCCACTGACTCCCGTCTTTTTCGTCAACGTCTTCACTGAATAAATGCACGTGATTAGCATATTTTATTATTGACTCAAACTCTTTGATGGCATCGTCCAATCTTCCTACGCAAGCTAACGCTTCAACATACCAGAAAGCGCAGATCAAGAACGTAGTTTTTGGCTTACCAAAATCGTCTGTGTGTTTGTACCTATAGAATAAGCCGTTTTCAGCTTTCAGTTCCAACTCTAATGCGATCAAATGATCTTTTGCTTTTTGAGAATTTGGATCCAGGTAATTCATTAATATCAATTGCAATGTGCTTGCGTCCAGATGCGAACTTCCAACCGCATGATTATAGACCTTGCGTTCAGGGTCGTAACAATCCTCAATATGTTGAGCTGCTTTTTTTACTAGAATGCTTGCCCTTTCTTCGAATTCAGTATTGCCAATTGTTTTGGCCATCTTAAGTGCTGCATTGGCACCTGCCCATTGAAATAGATTGGTGTAGCAATGAATATGGGCAAGGTTTCTAAACTCCCAGATTCCTGCGTCCTTCTCATCGATTGTATGTTCGATTTTAGTCAACAAATAATCAAGCCATTTGCTGGAGTCCTGTCTCTCTCTAAATATAAAACGATGGTCAGTATATAAAGGAAGCATCGAAACCAATACTTGTCCGTAGATGTCGTTCTGAATGTGTTCGTAAGCCTGATTACCTATACGCACTGGTTGGTTACCTTGATAGCCGGCAATATGATCCAAAATTCTTTCAGTCAGTACCCTTTCTCCAGCAATTCCAAATAATGGTTGATAGCGTTCATCGTCTCTGAATGAGATATCCGTCACGTAGCCAAAGTACTTCTCCATTTCCTCGAAATGGCCAACATGATTTAATGCGTTTATAACATAATAAGTGTCACGCATCCAGCAATATCTGTAATCCCAGTTTCTGATGCTGCCAGGGGATTCCGGTAAACTTGTGGTACTAGCGGCAATGATAGCGCCTGTATCTTCATATTGGTGAATTTTGAGCACTAAGGCTGATCGAATAACGATTGGCTGGTAAAACCCTGCAATGGTTGAATGCTTTATCCAGCGTCTCCAGTATTTAATAGTTTCGGTTAAAAAACGCTCTGCAGTACTGATTATAGGTGCATTAAGTTGATGCCCATAGGTCAGAATAAGATACCTTGTTTCATTAAGGGCAAAGTGCTTTTCGTCTTCGATATAGCTCAGAGAAATGTTGGTGCTCAACTGCATATCTTCATCAGCCCCAGTGAACTCAATGTGGTTGCTACCCCTATGGCCAACTTGAATCGTTTCTCCATAATCTGCAACAGGTTTGCAAATAACCTTCACTCTAGGATTGCCGTTGATCGGTTCAATCTTTCTGATAAGCATCAATGGCTTAAAGTAACGTTCATACTGAAAAAACCGCGGGGCGAAGTCCGTGATCCTATAAGTACCTTCAATATTGGTGATTTCGGTACAGATGATATTTGTATTTTCCAGATAGAACTGCTTCGACTCGAATTCCCCACTTGGACGAATGGAATATTCCCCGCCATTATCGTTGTCTAGGAGACCTCCAAACACGAAAGTACTATCGAAACGTGGCCAGCATAGCCAATCTATATTTGTGTTTTTGTTTACGTGCGCCAGGTACGCACAATTCCCTATAATACTGGTTTGGTATGTATGTCTTTCTTCCATTTTACTTTGTCAAAGAGGGTTCTATATGCGCTGTAAAGCTTTTTAGCAAATCCCGTACTTCTTTATGATCTTTTAAATAAAACTTAGCCGCAGAGATATTACTACCGACTTTAATGGTAAATGCTTCATCCGGAAGGGCTTTGAATATATCTTCGTCGGTATAATCATCTCCCAATGCAATGATGAAATCAGGATGGTTGTTGAACAGCCAGTTCTGAGCCGCTTTACCTTTGTTAACTTCGATATTTTTGAACTCAATAACCTGATTTCCTTCCAGCATCTGAAGTCCTTTGTCAGCAACCATCATTCGCAAATGGTTGGTGATTTCGTTGGCTCTTAATTCTCCTAATCCTTTTTCCACCTTGCGGTAGTGCCAAACTAATGAAAAACTTTTGTCCTCAATAAAAGAACCGGGTGTTCTGTCTGTGTAAGTATCTAATACCGATTTGACTTCAGTCTTCCACTTGTCGGTCAGTAATGGAAGTGCTTTCCACTCTTCGTGCAGATGCTTCTGCCAGGCACCGTGTTCGGCAATCATGTCCAGTTTTAAATGGCCAAACCATTGTTCCAGCGTTTGGTAATTGCGACCACTAATCAAAATCACTCTATTCGAGAGGTCTGAAGTTAAGTCGGTTAATATGTTATAAAGAGCCTCATCGGGTGAAGCTTTATTGATATCTGCTTGAAAACCTACGAGAGTTCCATCGTAGTCCAAAAAGATAAATCTATTTGTAGCGTTGGCATATGCAATGGCGATATCTTCTCTTATCGCAACAGCAGCATGCTTGGTGAGTAGTGATTCTTGCATTTGTTTAACTTCTGAGAGTTTATCCATAAAGTTTTTAACCCAAAGGTTGATATTGAATTTCTTAACAATGTACCGCATACTGGTCATGCGGATAACCTGTTCTTCTGTAGGCATGTTGATCGCATCGATAATAGCTTTCATGATGTCGCCAATATTGTTTGGATTGACAATTAAGGCATCATTTAATTCTTTAGATGCACCAGCCATTTCACTCAAAATTAGTACCCCGTCATTCTTTACCCTTGAAGCAACATATTCCTTACTAACCAAGTTCATGCCATCCCTCATCGGGGTTACCAAACAGATGTCGGCAATTGAATATAAGGCGGAAAGAAATTCTACAGAAAAGGAGCGGTAGAAATAATGTAAAGGTACCCAGTTCATAGTTCTAAATCTGGAGTTGATGTTACCAACCAATTGATCTATGTTGTCTCTAAGTTCCTTGTATTTGGGAACAGTATCTCTTGAAGGTACGATGATCATAAAAAGTTCGATCTTCTCAATATACTCCGGATGAAGTTGCAATAAAAGTTCTAGCGCCTGTAGCCGTTGTAGAATACCTTTGGAATAGTCAAGTCTATCTATGGAAAGTATGACTTTCTGGTTTTTGTGAATCTCTTTAAAAGCAGCAGAATGTCTGGCTACCTTTATATTCTTCGTTAAGTTTTCAAACTTGTCGTTGTCAATTCCCATTGGAAAAGCTTCTACCACGATCTGCCTATTTTTGTGAATAATCACATTTTCTGAAGGTTTTGCAGAGGATAGTCGAGAGGCGGCACTGAGGAAATGACGGACATCATCGAAAGTATGAAAGCCTAAAAGATCTGCCCCAAGAATTCCTTCGATGAGTTCTTCTCTCCAGGGAATCAAGCGGAAAATTTCATAGGATGGGAACGGTATGTGCTGGAAAAAGCCAATTGTTACTTGTGGTTTATTACGTCTTACATAACATGGAAGCAATAGCAACTGGTAATCATGAATCCAAACAGTGTCCCCATCATTTAGGTGATAGATAACTTCCTGACTAAACTTTTCATTAGCAGATTTATAGTAATCCCAATAGCTTTGACTAAAGTTCGCATAAGTCGCTACGTAGTGGAAGATTGGCCAAAGAATCTCATTACTAAAGCCTTCATAATAAAGGTTAATCTCTTCGTTTGTGAGGAAGACCGGGATCAGATTTAAAGTAGCAAGTTTTCGCCTCACTTCATCTTGTCTGTCCTCAGGGACTTCAATACCCGGCCAGCCAATCCAAACATTATTTCCAGTTTTATAAACTGACCCAAGTCCTGTAGCTAATCCACCCTCACTAGGTCTTAATATATATTCGCCATTTTGCTCAGTGATCTTTACAGGGAGACGATTTGATACTATTATAGTTTTATTATTATCTGTCATATCTCATAAAACAACGATTTAAGGCCATAATTGTTTAATTTCTTTTTAATTTGGCTCTTTAGAAACTATAATATGAAGTCATTTCTTTTCAAGTTTTTGCCTGTTCTAGCTGTTGCCAGTCTAAGTTCCTGCTCGTCACTTTATATACCAAATGTCCCTAACAATCCGATGCTGAGTACTCAAGGAGAGTTCAGTGGAGGAGCCCATGCTTCAATCGGGGGGAACCTAAGTCTGAATGGTGCTTATGCAGCGTCTAACCATTTTGGTATTATTGGAAGTGCATCATATTTAAACAGTGACGGCAGCAGAAGGGACCTTAAACAAAAGTTAGGTGAGATAGGAGGAGGTTATTTTAACACTTTCGGACCAGATGACAATCGAATAATTGAAGTTTATGCGGGCTATGGTGGAGGTAAAACTGATAGAACCTATCTTCATTACAATAATGACCTGCTCACAAGCACAGAACATCAGGAGACAACCTATAGTAAAACCTTTTTTCAGGTAAACTATAGCTCAAGAAAGTCAAACGATTTAAAGCTTTTTGGGAAAGTGTTTCCAATTAATTATGGTACTGCAATCAGGATTAGTCATGTAGACATGAAGACTTTCATGATCAATGGGATAGGACAACCGAGAGAAGGTAACTTATTTGTGGAGCCAATCTTTTTTACCCGCATGAGGTTTAGCGATAGGTTTCAGTTACAATATACCTCCAGCGGGAACTTCGGGCTAAATAGCCGGAAGTTCATAAGTGCTGGGAATTCTTTATTTACAATCGGTGCTGTTGTAAACATAGGAGGTAAGATTAAATAGGTTTACTTAAGTGTTAAAATCCAATCAACGATTGACTTTATATCAGCAACCTTCATAGTAGAATGTGGAGGCATTGGAACTTCGCCCCACACACCTGCACCACCTTTAGTAATTTTATTTGTCAAATAATCCATTGCCTTCGGATCATTTTTATACTTCGCTGCAACAGCGGTAAATGCAGGGCCTATAGATTTTTCAGCTGTTTTGTGGCAAACTGTACAATCTGTTTTTGCCATAATGGCTTTTGCAATTGATTCTTTTGAAGCAACTCCTGTCTGGTGACCCATTATAGTCGCACCAGCTTTTGCAACTTTACCTGGTTTTGTAACCGCGCCATAGTTATAATCGATTCTCACTAATGCTGCATCAGGGTTTTTTGCAAACCAGCCTTTACCGTATTCTAATACATATAGTTTATTATCAGGACCTAGTTCCATATCAATCGGAGCAGCTAAAGGTACATTAGCCATAAATGGTTCCATACTTACATAATCGCCATTTGGAGCCATAGAAACGGCTTTTACCCATCCACGAATCCACTCATAAATTAACAGCTTTCCGTTATAATAAGCAGGGTATGAAGTTACTCCAGGTTTGGTGTAAAAAACAGGGCCGGCCATAGCCGTACGACCACCTTCACCTAACTGTGGGAAATCTGGAGACACCGCATATGGGTACCAAATGAATGCTGGCTGCGCAGGAGGTAATTGCGTTAAGCCGGTGTTGTTAGGCGAATTGTTGATTGGAGAAGCTGGGTCGAAAGCATCACCGCTTTGACCATTAGTATAGTCGTATGCGCGGTAAGGATAGTTCTTGCCAATAAATAATGGCCAGCCAAAGTTACCCGCCTTACGTGCCTGGTTCACCTCATCATAACCTCTTGGGCCACGGTTCGGATCGTCATTTTGAGCATCAGGTCCAACTTCGCCCCAATACAAATATCCGGTTTTTTTATCAACAGAAATTCTATAAGGATTTCTATTACCCATTACGAAGATTTCAGGTTTAGCTTTGGGATTATTTTTTGCAAATAAGTTGCCATCAGGAATACTGTAGGTTCCATCAGTATTCATTTTAATTCTTAAGATTTTTCCTCTCAAATCATTTGTGTTACCTGCAGATCTTCTTGCATCATACTGATGAAGATCAGGACGGTTGTCGAGCGGAGCAAATCCTTTGTTCTGGAACTTGTCATTTGGAGCAGGACTATCAAATGGTGTCGAGTTATCACCTGCAGACACATAGAGTAAATTGCCTGGACCAAAAGCGATCGAACCACCAGTATGGCAGCAAATATCCCGTTGAGAATAAAACTCAAGAATTACTTTTTCAGATGTTAATGATACCTTATCGTTAAGTAATTTGAAACGTGATAAACGGTTTACAGACTTTGCGGTAGGACTATAAAAGGCATAAACAAAACTATTAGTAGCAAAGTTCGGATCTACTGCCAGACCAAGCAATCCCTCTTCCGCATTTACACCTTTTACATTCGTTTTACTGTAAACATCAAGTTTTCCAGCATCCTTCAAGGATTTAGTGGCATTTTTATAAATAAGGAATTCGCCTCGTCTTTGAGAGATCAGAACGTCTTTGTTAGGCAATACAGCAATTTCAGTCGGTTCTGTGAACTGGCCCTCTGTGAGGGTCACTTTTACGAATCTGTTCTGATCTGGTGTATCGATGGCTAGTTTGTTTGTAGTTTTGCTATTTACGCCTGTAGTTTTAATCTGGGTAAATGCAAACAGTGATGTCAAGGCAACGCCTGACAATACTAATTTTAATGGTGCTTTCATCAAAGTATAATGTGTGTTGGTTTCAAAGATTAAATATAGAAAGATATATTCGAGATTTTCGCCTATATTCGATATTGTAACAAAATCATTATTTTCCAATGTTTATTATTGATACATGTTTTTGCTACTTTTAAATTTTAAACCATAAAACACATTATGAAACTTAATTACCTAAAGTTTGGAACAACCGCATTTGTCTGGTTGTTAGGAACTGCGCTTGCGTCTGGTCAGCAATTAGCGGACCAGTCAGGAGTTGATCTTAAAGATCTTTCAGCATTCAAAAACCCAGGTCAGACATGGTCCGTTGCGGGTGGCGTTACTACAAATTTAAATGAAGTAAACGTTTTAAATGTTACCAAAGGGACAGGCGTCCTTGTTAACCAACCAACAAAAAAAGTTGCCGGTTCTGATTTGCTTACCCTTGGTGAGCACGGAGATATCGTTCTAGACCTGGATTACATGATGGCCAAGGGTGCCAATTCAGGAATTTATTTGCAAGGAATCTATGAAATTCAATTAGAGGATTCTTGGGGTATGTTGAATTCGACAGCTTCAAATAACGGTGGAATCTATGCGAGATGGGATGATACTAAACCAGAAGGAAAGCAAGGTTATGAAGGACATGCTCCTCGTCAGAATGCAAGTAAAGCACCTGGTCTATGGCAACATATCAGAATTGCTTTTCAGGCAGCTAAATTTGATGGTTCATTGAAGAAAACTCAAAATGCACGTATTATTTCTATTGAATTAAATGGGGTAATGATTCATGATAACATTGAACTGTTTGGATCTACAAGAGGAGCTAACGGTTTTGAAAAGCCAATGGCCGCTTTACGCTTACAAGGTGATCATGGTGCCATAGCATTCAAAAATATTAAATTCTCGAAGTTACCTGCAGATGCGGTGAGCAGACAAAGGGGAAATGATACTGATCCTATTTATATAGATGTAGCAACAACGCCGAATGTGCGCAGTTTCGTAGACATTCCGGGTGGAACTAAAGTTGTTCACGCAATCTCTGTGAGTAGCCCCTCACAAGTTCACTATAGCTACGACCTTGACAATGGATATCTATTTCAGGCTTGGCACGGAGATTTTGTTGACGCTACCCCAATGTGGGATGGCAGAGGCAACGGGACTTCAAGGCCTCGTGGAAGTTTAATGACATTTACTAAGAAACCAGTTCCTACCCTGGCAAAATTAACTGATGCTAATGCGGCTTGGTTACCTGATACTACAGGAACAGGGTTCCGTACTAAAGGATATATGGTAGATGATAACAACCGTCCAACCTTTACCTATAACATGTATGGTACTAAGGTTACTGATGCGATTAAAGTTCTGGATGGCGGACAGGGATTAAACAGAGAAATCAGCCTTGCTACTCCCGTTGATAATGTATATGCATTGTTGGCAACCGGGGTTTCTGATATTCAGGAGCTATCTAAAGGAGTATACCTTATAGATGGTCAGTCGTTTTATTTAAAATTTGACGATCTCAAAGACAAACCTGTAATCAGGGATGCAAATGGCAAGAAAGACTTAATAGTTCTTGTTCGTGGTAAGTTAAATTATTCTATTTTATTTTAAGAGCGTTTGATAATGAGATATACTTTTAAAATGCTGGCAATGCTGGCTTTAAGCTTTAGTTTTACAACGGGGTTTGCTCAGGAAACGCCGAAAGAAGAAGATTTCTTCAAAATGAATAAAGTAATGACACCTGAAGGATTGATTCTTGAGGTTGGAGGATTAGTAACACTTCCTAACGGAGACCTTGGGATTTCAACAAGAAGAGGAGATGTTTACATCGTTGAAAACCCGACCAGCAATAGACCTTACTTCCGTCACTTTGCAAGCGGTTTACATGAGATTTTAGGATTGGCTTACAAAGATGGTGCATTGTACTGTGCGCAACGTGGAGAGCTAACCAAATTAGTTGATAACAACATGGATGGTAAGGCAGATGTCTACGAAACAGTTTATGCATGGCCATTAAGCGGTCATTATCATGAATATAGCTTTGGACCAAAAATCGCTACCGACGGATCATTCTTTGTGACTGGTAACGTTGCTTTTGGTGATGAAATGTGGTACCGTGGTGAGAGCCGTGTGCCAATGCGAGGTTGGGCAATGAACATTACTGAAGACGGCAAAATGCAGCCATGGGCAACAGGGATGCGTTCTCCTGCCGGACCGGCCGTTATTGACGGACAATTCTACTACACTGATAATCAAGGTGACTGGGTGGGATCAGGTGCGATTTGGAAAGTTAACAAAGGAGATTTTATTGGTCACCCAGCTGGATTAAGATGGACTGGACGATCAGATTCTCCAGTTAAGTTAACAGAAGAATACTTCAGATCTAAGATCGACGAAAGAAGAGACGTTAATGCTGAAGGAAGAGCTATCAAGCCTGAGAACAGGGTTAATGAAAACTTTAAAATGCTTTGGGAAATGAAGAAAGATTTCCCTGAGTTGAGATTACCTTCTGTATGGCTTCCATATGGTATTTTAGGTATTTCCACTTCAGAACCTGTTAAAATACCTGCTGGTGCATTTGGACCCTTTGAAGGCCAGATCCTTGTTGGTGATCAAGGGATGAGTATCATTTCACGTATCTTTTTTGAAACAGTAAATGGGGTTGAGCAAGGTGCATCATTTATGTTCAGAAGCGGTTTTCGCTCTGGAGTATTAAGAATGGCATGGGGTACTGATAACTCATTGTTTGTAGGTGAGTCCAACCGCGGTTGGGGTTCTGCAGGTGATGCAAATGAAGGGCTTGAGCGTTTAGTTTATAATCCGAGCAAAACTCCTTTCGAAATGAAAGCAGTTAGGGCAATGCCTGATGGTTTTGAGATTGAATTTACAAGTCCGGTCGATTCCAAAACCGCAAATGACTTAGCGTCATACAATGTAGAAAGCTATCTGTATAAATATCATCCAGTGTATGGTTCACCCCCAATCAACAAAGAGGCTTTGAAGATCAAAGGTGTGAAAGTTTCTGCCGATGGATTAAGAGCAAGATTAGTTGTTGATAATTTACGTCAATATTACATCCATACAATTACTGTAGAAGGTGTCAGAGAGAGCAACAATGCTACGCCATTGTTGCACCCAATTGCCTACTATACGCTAAACAGTATTCCTAACGGAGACAAATTATCTATGTCTGAAGTAAGCACTAAAAACTCATCAAACGACAAAACAGTTTCTGCAATACCTGGAGGTGCTAAAAAACCAACAATTGCTGGTAAAGTATTGTCGCCATCTCAAAATGCTCCAGAAATGAAAAGTGCTGCTGCAAACACCGTAGTTGCAAATTCAGGTAAAACTGTTGCACCGACTTATGATCAGGTAAAAGGATTGCTAACGAGTTATACTTGCGTAGCTTGCCACAACTCTACCAAGAAACTAGTTGGTCCTGCATTTTCTGAAATTGCTAAACGTAAATATACAGCTGAGAAGATTGTTTCTTTGATTCATAATCCACAGCCGCAAAACTGGCCGACCTATCCAACGGAAATGCCACCAATGCCACAGGTTACTAAAGCTGACGGTTTGAAAATCGCAGCTTATATTAACTCTTTAGCTAAATAGCCTCCCGGCTGTAGTTTAAAGAAGATATTTATTTGGTATAATCATCTTGAATTTAAGGTTATACCAAATAAATATTTTATTTTAACAGTCTATTATAACCTCACAACCAATATAACTAATGAACAAATTACAGACCTACGATTACATTGTATTTTTTATATACTTTATAATCGTATCATCTTATGGATTTTATATCTATTACAAGAAGAAAACTGCATCTGCAGACTCTAAAGATTATTTCCTAGCAGAAGGCTCACTTACTTGGTGGGCAATTGGAGCCTCACTTATTGCCTCGAACATTTCTGCTGAGCAGATGATTGGCATGAGCGGTTCTGGCTTTAAGCTAGGTTTAGCTATATCTGCTTACGAATGGATGGCTTCAGCTACCTTGATTATTGTAGCGATATTTTTTATGCCTGTATATCTGAAGAACAAAATCTTCACGATGCCACAGTTTTTGAGTCAACGCTACAACGAAAAGGTTGCTATGATTATGGCTGTTTTCTGGTTAATGTTGTATATCGTAGTAAACCTAATGTCCATCCTTTACTTAGGAGCTTTGGCAATAAGTGGTATATCAGATCTTCCAATTACTTTATGTATTCTAGGATTGGCCATATTTGCAATCATCATCACTCTTGGAGGAATGAAGGTGATCGGTTATACAGATGTTATTCAGGTATTCTTTTTGGTGATTGGTGGCTTAGTGGCTACATATATTGCGCTAAATATGATCTCGGGAAACCAGGGTATCGGTAAGGGTTTCAGTATTTTAAGAGCGGGTGCTTCAGAGCACTTCCATTTAATATTTAAGAAGGACAATCCTAACTATATGGATCTTCCAGGATTGAGTGTATTAATTGGTGGTATGTGGATTGCGAATTTAAGTTACTGGGGATGTAACCAATACATTACTCAAAGAGCGCTTGGCGCTTCTTTGCCAGTAGCAAGATCAGGATTACTATTCGCAGCTTTCTTAAAAATGCTGATGCCTGTGATTGTAGTTATCCCTGGTATTGCCGTTTACTATATTATTAAAGAAAAGATCCCTGGAATAAGTGGAGCTGATATGATGACATCGTCAGGAATACAGGATCCAAACAAAGCTTATCCCGCATTATTGGGATTGTTACCAAGCGGCTTAAAAGGTTTATCGTTTGCTGCCTTAACAGCTGCTATCGTAGCCTCTCTTGCAGGTAAGGCTAACAGTATTGCTACTATTTTTACTTTAGATATCTATAAAAAAGCATTTAATCCAAACGCGGGCGAAGGTAGATTAGTAAACGTCGGAAAAATAACTGTAGTCGTTTCTATGTTGCTAGCCGTTGTACTTTCCTTAATTATTGGTGATGCATTGATGGGAGAAGGTAAGCAAGGATTCCAGTATATCCAGGAATATACAGGGTTTGTATCGCCGGGTATCTTCGCAATGTTTATCCTAGGTTTTTTCTGGAAGAAAACTACTTCCAATGCAGCGCTTTTTGCTACTATAGGTGGATTTATCGTATCAGTTATCCTTAAGTTTTTACCGGGATGGGTAGACCTGTCTCGGTTGTACGAGTATGGATGGGCGGTTGCGAATTCTTCAGGTGTATTCGAAATACCATTCATAGATAGGATGGTCATTGTATTCGCGGTCTGTGTAATTGGTATGTACCTTATAAGTATTTACGAAAACAAAAAAGGTGTTAAAACTAACGGACTGGAAGTTGATTCAAGCATGTTCAAAGTATCTACTTCATTCGCGGTTGGATCATTGATAATTGTCGCGATGTTAGTTGCCTTATACACTGCGTTCTGGTAAGAAATAAAATTTTATGATACAGAAAGGCCAGATGAAGAAAATCATCCGGCCTTTTGCATATAATCGTCGTGATTGATCAATATTTGAATACTTTTCCGTCAACCATTACTTCTTGTTTGGCTTCATCAAAAGTTGCCTTCTGACCAGTCCTTACCGCGGCGTTAGTCATAATATTTGCTATAGAGTGATAATAACCAGCCTCAATTGGTGCATTGGTCTCATTCCTGCTTCTTACACAATCCATCCAGTTTCGCATATGAGCAGAAGTAAGCTTGTCGCCCCCTGTATTTGCTGAAGCAGCTACCTTCTCAACCATTTCAGAAAGCTTTAATTCAGGTAATAGGTTGGCCTGCATGTTCATTGCTTTTGCTGCACCAGCAGTTAACCCTCCTCTGGAGGAAACTGTGTTATTGATCAGATTTAGTTCACCACCATTGGCGTAGTAAATTTCGGCAGGATTCTCATCACCGTTGTGCATTCTCGATGTAAAAACCACCTGGAAGCCATTGGTTGGATCATTTTCTTTACCGTAGTCAAAAACTGCCGTTGTGGTATCCCAGTTACGGCGACCGTCTTTCCATTTATAGATTCCGCCATTAGCTACAACGCTACGCGGATGCTTCAATCCTGAAAACCAATGGACGGTGTCAATTTGGTGGGACATCCACTGGCCAGGCATGCCTGAAGAAAATGGCCAAAACAACCTGAACTCCAAATATTTACGAGGATCCCATTCTTCAAATGGACGGTTTAGTAGGAAACGCTTCCAGTCCGTATCTTCCTGTTTAAGTTTAGCTACAAGATCAGGTCTGCGCCATCTGCCTGGTTGATTGACGTTCCAACTCAGTTCAACCATCGTAATGTCTCCGAACTTACCTTCTTTAATAAATTCTGATGCTGCTTTATAGTTGCTTCCGCTACGTCTCTGTGATCCGATTTGGAAAACTTGTTTGGATAATTTTACTGCTTTCAAAGCCATTCTCGCATCTTCCATAGTTTCAGCAAAAGGCTTTTCACAATAAACATCACATTTGTTATTCACTGCTTCTGACGCATGAGAGGCATGTGCAAAGTCCGGAGAGCTGATTATTACCGCGTCAATGCTTTTTAGACCATAAAGCTCATCATTGTTTCTGCAAGCGGTGATGTCGTGGCCTAACTTGCTTTTCAAATAATCTACAGCTAGATTCCTACGGTAGTTCCATAAGTCTGATACTGCAGTGATATCGAAATTCAACTCTTTGTTGTGGTTCAAGAAGCTTGGTAACAATGCATCTTTAAAACGGTCGGAGAAACCAACTATACCCACGCGTACGCGATCATTAGCACCTATAATGTTGCCGTAACTTTTGGCCGACCACCCCATGGTTCCAGCATATGTGGCGGCCGCGGCTATCGTAGATTGTTTAATAAATTTCCTTCTAGACTCTTCCATAATTTTACATTAAAGCTCTCTAATTTTTATACTTCTGAAGGATACACGGTCACCGTGATCCTGTAGTAAAATGTGGCCTTTAGGTGCCATTCCAAATCCCTTCCAATCTTTGTATTTACTGGCCGATACTAGCGAATAAAACTCAGGGGTGCCGCGCGTAAATTCTGTCACCATGATGCCGTTTAGCCAATATTCTATTCTATTGTCTTTATTAATCCGGATAAGTCCACGGTTCCATTCACCAATAATGCGAGTTGAGTTAGCTGTTTTCTTACTGGCGATAAGGTCATATAAAGAACCCAAAGTTCGATTCCCATCTTTACCTAACTTTGCATCAGGGTGTCTCAAGTCGTCAAGAATTTGATATTCCATCCCGATAGCAGAGCCATTGTTTCCTTCAGTCAGCGTCACAAAATATTTAACGCCGCTGTTGGCGCCTTCGGTAAGTTTGAAGTCGAACTTCATTTCAAAAGGCCCATATTCTTTTATGGTAACAATATCTCCACCATTGGTAGACTCAGCTCCAGTCGCTTTATCAACACTCAATTCTCCATTAGAAATATTCCAGCCTTTTGCCGGGAACTTATCCTTATAGGCACCAATCCAACCAGTTGTTGTTTTACCATCCCATAATAACGAGAATCCTTCCTTCTTTTCTTGAGCCGACAAATCATTTGGGATCATATTCACCACGAAGATGCTATCTGTTTTGCTAGGGCTTAAAGCGGTCGTTTGAATACGAATGTTACGCCAGCGGATCCGTTTGCCAGGCTTATCGTTCTTCCCAATCGCATGAACCTGCAACGCGATGAAACCAATGGGAGTAATGTTATCTATCAAATTTGCAGTAGGAATTCCATTAATCCAGGTTCTAATAGAGCTACCAATGCATTCAATCCTATATTTGTTCCAGGTATCTTTTTTAAATGCGTTTTGTCCGGCTGGATTAATATCCATTGGATACAACCATCCACGTCTTGCCTCGTCGTATAGCCCACCACTCCATTTCCTGCTGGATGGATCGACTTCCACCTGGTAGCCATGAACCCGGTTATTTTGATAATCTGATTTGCTTTCACTTCTAATCTGGATACCGGAGTTCATTGAGTTGTCTACAAAAAGCTCCAATTCTAGAATGAAGTCACCATAATTTTTCTCTGTTGCCAAGAAGGAATTCGGTTCATTTGATACCGTTGTCCCTACAATTTCGCCATTAGCAATTGTATAACTTGCTTTACCATTCAATTGTTTCCAACCCAAGAGATCCTTGCCATTGAAAAGGGTTTCCCATTTTCCAGACTGGGCTTGCAGCGAAATGGGCAGAGATCCTACGAATAGCGCCGCTAAAACTAATAATTTTGTATTCTTCATTGTTTGTATGTTGTCGATGATTGTTATTTTTTATAAGCTAATTTGTTTTACCAAATGCGCTCGCTTGTTGATTCAAGGTCTCCGGCTTTACTTCCTCATTTGTTGTTATCAGCATCCTGTATCGGAAGGTTACTGACTCACCCGGTTTCAGTGTGAGGTTTAGTTTTTCCCTTCCATTACTGAATACTTCCTGACCCAGTGGGTTTGCTGCAAAGAGACCATACTCACGGGCATGCCAATAGGTAGGGTATCCTGGATTTTTAGGATGATCAATTATTGCAATGGATAATGGTTTACCTTCTTTAATGCCGAATAGGGCGCACCATGTGCCCCTCGTAGCCCAAACCCCAACTCCCGTTTTTCCTTCACTAGTTAAATAGTTTCCACTTGCACCATTCCCTGACGCAGGAATCTTGGTGATGGTTCCGTGGCTATCTGTAAATTCTTCAACCTTATCTGAAGGGAATTCCAGTTCTTTTGTAAGCCGTATTCCCAACATACCATCTTTTATGTCTTTGAAACGTACAGTGTCTTTTTGAGCAGTCAACGTTGTTACCCTATCTATAGTTCTAGTATCCTTAGAACCGCTGAACACAAACCTGGTTTCTTCTTTTAATAAAATATCGTTGACCTGATTTTCCCAGTTTGCGCTGTACGAAAGCTCACCAGATTTTGTACCGCTCTTGGTTTCTGTTATCCTGACGTTTCTTATCCATCCGAACTTATCTTTACGATCTGCCGGAATAGCGAAGGAATTGTTCCAAAAATCTAGTCCATTTACACTTTCATAATTCAACCAATAGCCAACATGATGTGGATGGTCAGTCCGCTCACCATCTCTACTTTTTAAGGGAAAACCTCTGGTAACAATTGACCCATTAGCTGCATTGATTGGATATAAAACTGGCTTCTCCATATTATCCGGGAAGATCAAACTGGTAAAAGGCTTTCCGTCAATGACAACCGCCACACTCTTATCTGTTTTACTTTCGATAACTTTTACACTTTTCGTTTGGGCGAGAGAGGGAAAAGTGAAAAAGCAACAGGCAAGAATTAATAATTTGTTCATGATATCTGGTTATACAGTTCCGCTGGGCGCAGGAATGTTTAAATAAATATACCTTTCTTTATGTACAAACTCGTCAAGAATTGCCCTTTACAATTGAAAAATTACGAAAACGATTGCGGCCATACCCAACGGATATCGCTAATAACTCCTATTATTGTAAATCAATTTTCTGCTGATGAAACTCAAACACTTTCTTTCCTTTTTAATCAGCATAAGCGCAACCTTGCCTGCGATAAAAAGCTTAGGAAATGATAACCTATTGAAGTCAGTATCAGTGTTGCGATTTAAAATACCACCCTATCTTAAACAAGGAGATACTATCGGCATAACAAGTCCGGCAAGCTATATGCTGGTTGAAGACATCCAGCCTTCTATAAACGTGATGGAAAGTTGGGGCTTCAAAGTAGAAATTTGGAAGTCAGTCGGACAGAAAGATTTTACTTTAGGTGGCACAGATACGGAAAGGGCAGCAGACTTTCAAACTATGTTTGATGACCCTGATATAAAGGCAATTATGTGTACCAGGAGAGGATACGGAGTGGTGAGAATGATCGAACAGCTTTCTTTTAGGAAGTTTAAAAGACATCCCAAATGGATAATTGGTTTCAGCGATATTACCATGCTTCATACCCACATCAATAGCAGATTTGCTATCGCTACCCTGCATTCAAAGATGTGTAACAGCTTTCCGTCCGAATGGACAAAAGCGACTCCAATAAAAATTGAGACAATATTGTCGATCAGGCAAACCCTGAGTGGCGAACCGGTAAAATACAGTGCTTTGGCATCGCCGGGCAACAGGTTTGGGAAAGTAGAAGGAGTATTAATTGGCGGAAATCTAAGTTTAATTGAAACTGCAGCTGGGACAAGCTTTGATCTAAATACAGACAGTAAAATTCTTTTTCTTGAAGACACTCAGGAACAGCTTTATAGCATAGACAGGATGCTTTGGAATTTAAAGAGAACAGGGAAGCTAGATCGTTTGAAAGGCTTGATAGTTGGCGGCTTCAAGGCTAAGGTAGATACATCTGGAAATGAATTTGGTAAAACTGTCTATGACCTTGTAAATGAAAAGGAACTTAAATACCCTGTATGCTTTGATTTTCCTGTTGGGCACCAAGTCAATAACTACCCCTTAAAATGTGGGGCACAGCATATCCTAACAGTTGACCAAAATGGAGGATCACTTGTTTCTATCTAGTTCCAACTCTATAAAGCTCTCTCAGTTAACAGGGCATATTCAGCATGAGCTAGAAAATGTATTTGCTAAGCAGACCTTTTGGGTAATCGCAGATGTGACAAACCACACTTACAAGTCTCAATCAAATTACCACTACTTCGAACTCGTGGAAAAGGACTCAGGATCATCCAGGATTACAGCCAAGATAGCTGGCAGGGCATGGGGAAATGCATCACTAAATATTTTAAACTTTGAAAATGATACGGGTCAGAAATTCAGAAATGACATCAATGTGTTGATCCAGGTTTCTGTACAATACAGCTCCGCTTTTGGGATGCATTTGAACTTGTTGGATATCGACACAAATTATTCGCTCGGTCTGTTTGAACAACAAAGAAAACAGAACTTAGAAAGATTAGTTAAAGAGAATCCAGCGTTTATTCGCAAAGTTGGAGAGCAGTATATTACCAGAAATAATTCAATATCATTTAACAGGGTAATTCAAAAGCTAGCGATTGTATCATCTGAAACATCTGCAGGCTATTTGGATTTTAAGCACACTTTGGATACAAATCCTTATGGTTACCACTTTGAGATAGATAACTACTTTACTCTCGTTCAGGGCGAGGTAAATGCGGCACAAATTCTTGCGAAGATGGTAGATGCGTTCAATTCAAATTCAAAATACGACGCATTGATCATTATCCGTGGCGGTGGAGCTCAAATAGACTTCCTAATATTTGATAATTACGATTTAAGCAGGGCAGTTGCCAAGTTTCCGATACCTGTAATCACAGGCATTGGTCATCAAAAGAACGAAACGATAGTAGATTTGATGGCGAACACCGCTACAAAGACACCTACGAAAGCAGCTGAGTTCATTATTGCGCATAACCGTCTATTTGAAGAATCAATCCTAAGCACTCAAAAGATGATGCTAATTAAGACTCTTCAGTTATTGACCAACCAGAAAGAGAGGCTCTCCCAGTTAAAGAATGCGACCTGTAATTCGACGAAGGATCTCTTGCATAAATACGAGAGGAATATTCTCAATCTGTCAGGATCAGTCCTTACAAACCCAAGAATCATTTTATCGAACAAGGAGAAGGACCTGACAAATATTATTATTAGTCTCCGATCGTTCAATAAGTCCTATTTTAATAACCAGCGAGGTCAAATTGCCCATTTTTTATCCCTAGCGAAGATGATGAGTCCACAAAATATCCTCAACAAAGGCTTTGCGATTGTAAAGGCTAATGATAAAATACTGAGTAAGTCAAACGATATTCAGGAAGGAGATGAGTTGACCGTGATATTTTCGGAAACAGAAATTAAAACAATAGTACAATCAAAATCAGCATACAATGAAAGAGAATTTGACTTATGAGACAGCTTATAGAGAGCTTACAAAAATAGCCTATGATATTGAAAATGAATCTGTATCTGTAGATGTCTTAGCAGAAAAAGTTAAACGGGCTTCGATATTGATCGGTTACTGTCAGGCAAAGTTGCGATCTACAGAAACTGAGGTAAACAAGATCATTAAGCAAATGGAAAGCAACGGCTAGATCCAGCTATTGGCCTTATACCAAGCAACTGTCTCGTTGACTCCTTTTTCAAGATCATATAGTGGTTCATAGCCAAGATCGTTTTGGATATGAATAATCTCGCAAGCCCAATTTACTGCTGTAAGTTCTGCCATCTTTTCTTTATTTAAGGTTGGGGCATGTTTACTTCGACTGTAGAGCAGCTCCATAACAGATGCAAGCAGATCAACCACCAGTACCGGAAGATGAAATTTAAATGTTCTTTTTCCTAGTGCCTTTTTGATGAACGTTGCAAGTGCATAACGATCGTAAATCTTGCCGTCTGATATGTTATATGAAGTGCCAACAACCTCTGAAAAAAGTGCCTTAACAATTATATACGCTAAATCTACCACATAAACAAAGCTGAGTTGCTGCTTGAAACTTCCAATATGAGGCTCCAGCCTTCTGTTAATTGTGTTAAACAGAATGAAAATGTCTTTTTCACGTGGGCCATAGACAGCAGTGGGTCTGATAGTAATCAACGGAAGCCTGGGTATTTCTGAAAGATATTGCTCAGCTAATTTCTTGCTGGCTCCATAGCTGGTCACTGGATGCGGCGCTGAATCGTCTTTAAGCTTTCTTGAAAGATCTGATAATGGACCTATCCCCGCAAGACTGCTTACAAAAATGAACTTTTTGACCTTATAATTTGCCTTACTAATAGCGATTCCTAGATTCCTTGTGAAGTGTGCATTTACTCTATTGTAAATAGCCTCACCTTTGGCCTTTGTTATTCCCGCAGCATGTATTATGTATTGAAACTGATGTTTTTCCAATGCGCTTCGAAGTTCGTCAACGGAACTATAATTCAGATTAACGTAAGAGATTCTAAAGGATTTTAAATGGCATGTGTCGCTATGTTCGCGAACTGCTGCATATACTTCCAATCCGGCCGACAATGCCTGTTCAATTAAATGATATCCAACAAAACCTGTGGCACCAGTGATCAGTACCTTTTCGGTCATATACTTTTTTCGAAGATTCTGTATTTTTTGTATGGATCGCCTTTAATAGCAATGATTGCATTGTTAACCAAGTCGTTGTGTTCTAAGGTCCAGCCAGCTTCTGCATATTTCAAGCCCTTCTCGCGATAAGCTTTAATAATGCGTGCATATATACAAGCTTCAATTCCCATTTTACGGTAACCATCGATCACACCTAAAAGTAAAATTCTGATGCCTGTCACTTTACTTTTGCCTAATAATAGCTTGAAGATACCTGTCGGCAATAAGCGGCCTTTTTTGATCTTGATTTGGATTTGATTCATATCAGGTATGGCTGCACCGAAGCCGACCAGCTTACCATCTTTTTCCGCCACCAGGCAGAAATCCTGATCGAGTACCAATTTTAAATCTTTAGCTTGATAATCGAATTCTTCATCATTTAATGGAACAAATCCCGTATTCTTATCCCATGCTCTGTTGTAAACTTCTCTTAAGCTGGCAGCTTCCTCTTTAAACTTCTTTAAATTGATTTTACGGATAGTAATTCCATTGCGAGTTAAGCGTTCCTCCAACCGATCCAGAAGCTTAACTGAGCGATCATCGTACGCATCACCAGTAAATCTCCAGGCAATCAGATCAACCTTCTTCTTTAAGCTGGCGCCTTCCAACAAAGAAATATAATATTCAGAATTGTAAGGCATCATTACTACAGGTGGAGAATTAAAACCTTGAATGAGTAGTCCACAGCTTTCATTGGTTGAGAAATTAACAGGACCTATTAAAGAACCAGTTACTCCTTTTTCCTTCAACCAATACTCCGCTGTTTTAATCAATAATTTTGCAGCTTCCTGATCATTGATACAATCAAAAAAGCCAAAAAAACCGTCATTAGCATTGTTTAATATATTATGACTATTGTTTAGGATGGATGCGATACGACCAATTACCTTATCTCCATCGTAAAGCAAAAAACACTGCAATGAAGAGTGTTTATGAAATGGATGGGTAGTCAGAAGGTCGCGTTGGGCAATAAAGAGCTCTGGAACATAATTTAGATCTTCCGCATACAGCTCATGTGGGAAATCAATAAATGTTGCTAATTGTTTTTTGCTGGTAACAGCAACGATTTTTCTCATGAAATGCTTAATTGCGATGTGGTCTGGAGTTGAACTTGCTTCGATGCTGAAGTTAATTTGTCTACAGCTTCCTCGATCTGTTCAAAAGTATGCGTAGCCATTAGAGAGAATCTTATTAAGGAAGAATCACTCGGCACAGCTGGGGACACTACAGGATTTACGAATATTCCGTTTTTACTGAGGATATTAGTAATTAAAAAAGTTTTATCATTATCTCTGATATAAACAGGAATGATGGGACTGTCGGTGTGTCCGATATCAAAGCCTGCTTCTAATAATAGTTTCTTAGCGTAGTTTGTGTTCGCCCAAAGCTGATCAATTCTTTCTGGTTCAGATTCAATAATATTAAGGGCCGCAATAACACTTGCAACTGCCGAAGGTGGCATGCTAGCACTGAACATCAGCGATCTTGCGCGGTGCTTAACAAATTCAATTGTTTCTTCAGTTCCCGCAATAAACCCACCCAAGGAAGCTAAAGATTTACTAAATGTACCCATAATTAGGTCAACCTTGTCAGTAAGGCCATAATGAGAGGCAATGCCTGAGCCATTCAAGCCAATTACACCGAGACTGTGGGCATCGTCCATCATGATATTGGCGCCGAACTCATCTGCGATCTTGACGATTTCTGGAAGGTTAACAAGATCACCCTCCATGCTGAATATTCCATCTGCAACGATAAGCTTTGCCGCATCTTCTGGTAATCTGCTTAATTTCTTGCGCAGGTCATCCATGTCATTGTGAACATATTTTATAGATCTTGAAAATGATAATCTGCTGCCGTCAATGATTGAGGCATGATCATATTCATCAAGAACTAAATAGTCATTTCTATCGAGCAAACAAGAAATCACACCAAGGTTAACCTGAAAACCTGTACTAAATAAGACTGCAGCTTCTTTACCAACATATGCAGCGAGTCTTTTTTCCAATTCGATGTGGATATCTAAAGTTCCGTTCAAAAACCTAGAACCTGCGCAGCCTGTGCCATATTTATCAATTGCTTTTTTGGCAGCTTCTTTTATATCAGGATGATTAGTTAATCCAAGATAGGAGTTAGATCCAAACATCAACACCTTCTTCCCATCTATGATCACCTCGGTGTCTTGCCCAGATTCTATTGCCCGGAAATATGGATACAATCCTTTCTCCTTTATTGCTGTAGCGTCTTTGAAAGCAGCTATCCTATCGTGTAATTTTTTACGCATACTAGTCCTTATATTTAGATTACAGAGCAGAGTTTGTTGTAGTTTGGTTCATTATTACGGATCATTTGCTCTGTTTGATAACACCTTCTTTACATTTAATTAAAGTCAACATTTATGCCAATAAATAAACTTTTCAAATTTAAGACCATTAACATAGAAAACAAAACATAAAGTCGGGTAACATTCAATATATTACTTTTTAAATTAAATATTACAATTTACTTATAATTTATTAACAGTACTTAAGTAGCACTGGGAAATTGGGCTACATTTCGGAATGTGCACCCTGACTTTATTAGCTACAGGGTCAAAAAAAACGGAGGTAAATCTTTCGACCTACCCCCGTCAAATTAACGCTCTCAATTGTATAAACGAAATAAATCGCTACGTGGTTTTGTGGATGTCAAAAAAAGCTTATAACAGGAAACAGGGACAACCTTTGCAGATATGTCCCTGTTATAATAGTTGGTTAGCCCACCACAGACTAACCTAAACCAAACAAACTACATCAATAACGCTCAAAATTTCAATTTGTTTTGATAAAATCTATTCCCACAAAAATGTGACATGAGCCTTAGCTCAATTGTAATGACTTCAATATAATCATCCAATTTTTCTGTTTTACCCTTATATTGTAATCACATAATCTAAAGACAATATATTATGGATCAGAAAATAATAAACCTTTACGACGAATATACGCACAGCTCATTGAGCCGAAAAGATTTTATGAAAAGGTTGGCAATATTGACTGGCAGCACTGCCCTCGCATTAACGGTATTACCGATATTAGAAAACAATTATGCAATAGGTGCGACATTGCAAGATGATAGCATTAGTACTGAGAATGTGACCTATCCTGGTGTGGATGGGGATATGAAAGCGGTGTTGGCAATGCCCAAAGACAAAAGGAAATTTGGCAGTGTATTGGTCATTCATGAAAACCGTGGATTGAACCCACACATTATCGACGTGACAAATCGTGTCGCCGCCGCAGGATTCATTGCTTTAGGAGTGGATGCTTTGTCTTCATTAGGCGGAACACCCGCAGATGAAGACAAGGGAAGAGAAATGATCGGTAAACTTGATCCTGCAAAAAATCTCCAAAACTATTTGAAAGGTTTGGGCTTTTTGAGAACACTTAAAAACGGTAATGGAAAAGTGGGTTGTGTAGGTTTCTGCTGGGGTGGTGGAATGGCCAATCAGCTGGCTGTTCGTGACTCGAAGTTGCAGGCTGCAGTTGCCTACTATGGCTCGCAGGCTCTGGCAGAAGATGTACCGAAGATCAAAGCCAGCCTAATGCTTCATTACGGCGGACTTGATGAGCGTATAAATGCAGGCATCCCTGCATATGAGTCCGCTCTGAAAGCCAACAATGTTGACTATAAAATCTTTATCTACAATGGGGTAAATCATGCATTCAATAACGATACCTCGCCTACCAGATACAACGAGGTTGCTGCTAGACTTGCTTGGGAAAGAACAATTGGTCTCTTTAAAATGGTATTATAACTCATTATGAACAAATTTAGTTTAGATGTTTGCATCCTTGTAAGCCTTGCTTTAAGCTTTCCCAGTACATTGGTAATTGCTCAGGATAAACTCAATATATCCGATTCTGAAACCATTACAGGTTTTGTTGGGGAACGTTTAATGAATTCTTACAACAATAGGATTTTAAAGCAAGATGTCGATATGCTTGTTGAGCCTTTCCGGTATCGGGAAGAAACAAGTCAGTGGCAGTGTGAGTTTTGGGGTAAATGGTTTACTTCCGGGGTGCTTGCGTATAGGTATCACCCAACATCAGCCTTAAAGACAAAACTTCAGGAGGCGGTTGAAGGACTTATCGCAACGCAAACTGCCGATGGATACATTGGAAACTATGCTCAAAACTCCAGGTTGAAGGAGTGGGATATCTGGGGAAGGAAATATTGCATGCTTGGGTTATTGGATTATTATGAGTTAACTAAGGATTTAAGTAGTCTTGAAGCGGCGAAGAAAGTCGCCGATAACCTGATGTCTGACCTAAAAAAAGCTGATGGGATCCTAGTAACAAAAGGCAATTACCGAGGTATGGCAGCCTCCTCAATCCTTGAGCCTATGTGCCAGCTTTACAGGGCAACTAAGAATAAAAAATATATTAGCTTCGCCGAAGAAATTATAAAACAATGGGAAAGACCTGATGGGCCTATGCTGATCAGTAAATCTGAAATTGATGTAGCAAAGCGCTTTCCTAAACCGGCCAGCTGGTATTCCTTCGAACAGGGGCAAAAGGCCTATGAAATGATGTCTTGCTACGAAGGGCTTCTTGAACTTTATCGAATAACTGGCAAGCCGGAATATAAAAAGGCAGTGGAAGATACATGGCAAAACATATATAATACAGAAATCAATATTGCTGGCTCAGGCGCTGCTTCAGAAATGTGGTTTGGAGGAAAGATTTTACAAACCAAACCAATCCATCACTACCAAGAGACCTGCGTAACCGTAACCTGGATTAAACTTTGCCATCAGCTTTTCCGCCTCACAGGCGAATCCAAGTATGCAGATGCGGCAGAGCAAAGCTTTTACAATGCGCTGCTTGGTTCAATGAGTTCTAATGGGTACGAATGGGCGAAATATACACCGTTGACTGGGTTGAGACTACCCGGAAGCGGCCAATGTGGGATGGATCTGAACTGCTGTGTTGCAAGTGGTCCACGTGCTTTATTTAACTTCCCTGCACACATGGTTATGAAAGCCCGTGATGCAATTTTCATCAACTATTACGCCGGCGGAGTATTCAAGACAACCACTCCAAAAGGAAAATTGATTGAATTGACCCAGCAAACATCTTACCCAAAGAATGGCCTTATTAGAATAATCCTTAAGCTAGCTAAACCGGAAACCTTTTCCATTAACCTAAGAATACCCTCCTGGAGTCTAAAAAATCGCTTGACCACAAATGGTACTCCAATCGATAATGTAACCCCGGGATATCAGGTTATAACCCGCACCTGGGAAAATGGTGATTTGATAGAACTGGAACTTGACATGCGCGGAAGAGTAGTTTATATGGGTGACAAGCCGGCATATGCTGCGATACTCAGAGGGCCAATTCTATTGGCCCGTGATGAGTCTTTAAAAGGGATAGATATGGCTGCAATTGTGAGTCCGGGAGGCAAAGATGGCTATGTCTCTTTACAAGAGGTAACTTCTACAAACTCATGGATGCAGTTTCGGTTACAATTTAGTCCCGAGTCTTACAAGGAAGGGGGAGACAAACCCGTTTATGTAGACTTCTGCGATTACGCTTCCGGAGGTAACCATAGCTCTTCTTCGTTCAGAACCTGGTTTCCACAGTTAATCGATCCTAAGAGTTTTTAGAATTCGATCAAAACTCCCAAGCGCTGTGATAACTTAGCTTTTCATCTGCATAGCTAACAAAATCTGCATAAAAGGGCAGTTTTGACAAAGTCGCACTGTCTCCAATAATAACAAGCTTTGATTTAGCTCGGGTCATAGCTACGTTCATTCGTCTGATATCGGAAAGGAAGCCGATCACCTGATCGTCGTTACTTCGCGTTAAACTTAGATAGATTATATCTCTTTCCTGGCCTTGGAAGCTATCTACAGTATTTATTGTAATCTTCTCCCAAATTTCTTTATCAATTCCACTTGTAGCTAATCCCGCACGAAGTAATTTAACTTGCTCCTGATAGGGAGCAATAATTCCAATCTTTGGAAACCCTTTTAAGTCGTAATGGGTTTTAAGTACGATTATATATTCGGCTAGATATTGCAAGAGGAAGTTGGCTTCATCGGGGTTTACTACGCTGGTTCCTTCTTGTTTCTCTTCAAACCCCCTTCCAGCAGTATCGATAAATTGCAACGGTTTATCATCCGAAAAAAGCAATCGGTCAGCTACCGAAGCATGTGCTTTTAATAGACCGCTATAAAATACACCAGAAGAATAGCCCATGATATTTTTATGCATCCTATATTGTTCTTCTAATAAAACTACAGCTTCAGGATGTAATGCTATGGCCTTTTCAAGTAGCGTTTTGCTTAGACCCTTTCTTGCCGCTTCTGCCGATTTTATAGTCGGACTCAGCTGACAATGATCACCCGCCAAAACCAATTTGGCTGATTTTAAAATTGGAATCCAACAACCTGGTTCTAATGCCTGACCAGCCTCGTCAATGATTACCGTTTGGAAATCAATATGCTTAATCAAACGGTGATTGGCGCCAACCAAAGTGGCTGTAATCACCTGCGCTTTAGCTAGTAGCTGATCAATAATGTATTGCTCCGTATTATCAGCTTCTTTTAAAATCCTATGTGCTTCATTAAACAACGCTTTTCGCTGCTCTTGTTCCGCCCGCCCAAAGCTACGCTTGTACTTGTGAGCCATTTTTTTATACTCTGCAGCCTGCTTCTTTAATTTCTTAATAGATTTTAATGATTCATGTTCAGCCATTTTTCCGTCAATAGTAAGCGACAATAATTTTGCTGAAACCCTGGCAGGGTTTCCAATTCTTAATACCTCAAGACCCTCATCTGCCAGCTTTTCTGTCAGCAAATCCACTGCAGTGTTGCTCGGCGCAACTACTAAGATCTGTTTTCCATTACTTTTTATCAGCGCTTTAATCGCTTGAACAAGCGTGGTGGTTTTCCCGGTTCCAGGCGGACCATGTACAATAGCAAGTTCATTTGCTTCCAGGATTTTTTGAACGGCTTCCTGTTGTTTTTCATTTAAAGTAGGGATTTCATACCGATAGTTCGTCGTCGTAAAACTAGGACTAACAGCACCTGTAAGCACCTTTAATAATGGAATTACTGGTAACTTCAACGCCCTACTTACTGCTGAATCTTGTAATAATGATGCGGCATTTTTTAACGCGAGATTCATCTCGTCATAGGTGTAGTTGTCAAATAGCAGGTCCACTCCAAGTTTTCCCTGGCGGCTCCACTCAGGAAGCTCGTCTACTTGTAGGCTTATCTTTAGTTTGCTGTCTCCAACAAAGTTTACTACACCCTCTATTCGATCATTTTCTGCGTTATGGTTTGAAAACAGGGCGACAGAGGATCCGAATCGAAACTGATGATTTATGTCCTGATGGGTGGTTCGTTCTAATTCTACCATCAAATAATCGCCTCTGCCAATCTCGTTGCCCCTAATTGCAACTGGATACCATGATAGGCCGTTTGTACGCCTTTCGGCAGCCGATGATGATACAGTTAGGTCGCTATATGCTTTAAGGTCTGCATTTTTTTCAATTTTAAGCAGCTGCATAAGTTGGTCGAAATATTCCATTGGCTGCAAAACTAATGCTTATTGTAATAAACAGTTTCAAATAAAACAGGTTTAATAGTAAGTTTAAACTTTTAAACAGTCAATCAATTCTATGATTTCCTATACCGAGAAGATAAAATTAAGCGCAAAGTCGATTGCAAATATTAAAGAAGGCAATCTTGATTCAAAAAAATTGGAAGCAATTCTCTCAGATTCAAAAGTGCTTTATACTTTGATATTAGATTATGAATATGGGAAAGGAAACCTACAGAATGTGGAGCTCGTTGATGATAGTTTGATATTTACTTCAGCGTATGGGGGAATACTGAAAGTTAGTTACGACATAAATGAGTTTTCGGTCTGCTCAGCTTTGGATTACACAGGAGAATATAAAATGCTCTTGAATTTTCAAATAGACGTACAAACAGGGGGAATTAGTTTGACAGGGGAGGAGCGTTACGAGTAGTTCAGGCAAATAAAAGCTTAAAAATATTTGCGAAGTGTAGCAATCGCCATTCTAAGCCTAGTTTTTACCGTTCCTAAAGGTATGTTCAACTCTTGGGCAACCTCAGATTGCGAGTATCCTTTGAAATAGATTAGATCCAGAATGGCCTTTTGGGGTGCGCATAAGTTCATGGTAAGCTTCTTCAATCCAATTGTTTCAGGGTTGTATACCATTTGATTGTTCATATCCACTTCTACAAACACATCTTCAAGATCAGAGTTTTTACGACTGTTAATATAGCCTCTTCCTCTTAACTGATCTATCGCCGTATTTCTCGCTAGCCGAGCCATCCAGGTAAATAACTTTCCCTTCGATTCCTGATATTGATCGATAGATTTCCATATTTTGACAAAGGTTTCCTGTAAAACATCTTCCGCAATTTCATCGAACTTTATAATTCTAGAAATTATTCCCATTAATGCCGGTGAATACATGGTATAAAGGATGGATATTGCTTTTTGATCTCCGGATTTTAAAGAATTAACTAAATTCCGCTCAGTGGAATTGACGTGGAGAATCAGGTTGTTACTGGTAGCAGGAAGTTTGTAAGAAGCAATCATAATTTTATCAATATGCTTTACTCTCTACAAACGGTGCGCCTATAACTTTCCTTATTCCTATTCGGAGTGTGAAAATTACCTCAAGCTGTACTCAAAGATGTATTAAGGCGGTATTTCAATCATTTATGCTTAGCTGATTGTTATTTTTTTCACGACAAAGGTAAATTGAAATAAAAAACTGACCCTTTTTCTGGCTCACTACTGGCCCAAATTTTACCGTTATGACGTTCAATAATCTCTGCACTTAGATAAAGGCCTATTCCAAATCCGGATATATGTTTTGTATTTAGGTTCTCCACTCGGTAGAACCTGTCAAACAACCTAGTAAGATCCTCCGAATTGATTCCAATGCCGTCGTCTTCCACAGTAACTTCCATAACATTTTCCTTTTGCGCGCACTTGACAACAATTTCACCACCACCAGGAGAATATTTAATCGCATTGCTTATCAAATTGGAAACGACGGAGCCAATCTTTTCTCTATCAGCGTTAACCTGAATATTTTCACACAAAGAAAGGTTAATTTTGTGACTAGTTATCGTAAATTGAAGCTCTTCAATTATTTCCTTCACTAATTCATCTATATTAAAAACCTGCTTTTCGATAAGAATTTTTCCAGACTCCAATCTTGAAATGTTGAGGAAGCCATTAATCATAGAACTCATTTTCTTGACTTGTACATTTGTTTTCTGCAAAAGACTGTAGCCAAAAGTATCCTCGGCTATCTTCGCTTTATTCGTAAGTAACTGAATGTAACCCATCACAGATGTAAGGGGTGTCTTTAATTCATGACTCACCATCCCGATAAAGTCATTTTTACGTAGCTCATTTTCCTTTTCTTCAGTAATGTCGATGATCAATCCCGAAAAGTGGCCTTGCTGCCTTCCATTTGCGGGATAAAGTTTTCCAAGAGCCCTGACCCACCTTTTTTTACCTTGAAAGCCGATAATTGGATGTTCCATATGATAGCTTGTGCCCTCGCGAAAGGATAACAAAATGGCAGCTCTGACAACTGACCTATGGTCTTCCGGGATCTTATTTATTACATCCTTATAGCTGACTTCTGCCTGCGTTGTCAGCCCAAACAACTGCTTTAGTCTGTTCGAAGTTATAAATTTACGTGTTTCTAACTCCATATGCCACGTCGCAGCTTCGGCAGCTTCCACTGAAAAACGCAACATTTCTTCTGCGCGTTCCAGTCGTTCGTTTGATAACGCAAGTTCTTCATTTGATGATAACATTTCTTCATTGATCGCTTGTAATTCTTCTGCTGTTTCCTCAATTTGATGCCGCGTCCGAACTTGTTCAGATACTTCTGTTCCGATCGCTATCAACCCATTTA
Organism: Pedobacter sp. JCM 36344; assembly: GCF_046546555.1. Lineage (NCBI taxonomy): Bacteria > Pseudomonadati > Bacteroidota > Sphingobacteriia > Sphingobacteriales > Sphingobacteriaceae > Pedobacter > Pedobacter sp. JCM 36344. The sequence continues at coordinate 54,806 of NZ_JBKHKK010000006.1, read as the reverse complement.
TGTTGCCCTCCAAATCAAATAATGGTTCATAAACAAAGTTAAGGTAGGCCGTTTCTAATTTGTTTTTTCTGAAAAGTTCTATTGGAAGCTCTGTTGCCACAAATGGCTCACCGCTTTCATATACATTATCTAGAAGATCTTTTATACCTTGAGATAGCAGCTCGGGCATAGCTTGCAAAATTGGTTTATTGAAAACATCAGCAGATTTCCGGCCCCAGAGTTCTAATGCTTTGGAATTCACAATCTCTACCACATACTCAGGTCCTCTCAAGATAGCGATAGCTACCGGGGCTTGTAAAATGATCAACCTTAGATTTCTTTCGTTTTCTTTCGTTTTCTTTTGCTGAAGAACCTTCTGCGTAGTTTCGTTGCAAGTCATTAAAACCCCGGCAACGATTCCTAGCTCATCATTCACTGGGCTAGCGCTTAGCGTAAGGTAAACATCTTTTCTTTTTTCCCGTCGATAAATGGGCAACATCTGGTCTTCAACCCAGACAGCGTCTCCGCCCTTCATAACATCTATTATCATAGGCTGTATCTTCACCCAGGTTTCTTTCCAGACTAATTCTCCGGTCGCCCCCGGATTTAAAGAGCTTAATGTGCTGTCACCTGAAATATAAATAAATGCATCATTGTAAAAGCAATTCAGTTCCTTACCCCAAAATAATAACATAGGGAATTTTGAATTTAGAATAATTCCAAGAGTTGTTTTAAGGCTTTGTTCCCACCTATGGGGATTGCCTAAACTGATCGTAGACCAATCAAATGAACGTAATAGCGTTCCCATTTCTCCCCCGCTATTTAGAAATGGATGATTTTGATGTTGAGGTTCTTCAGCTAATGACATATAACTAAAGTACAATATTTTCACCTAATATTTAATAAGATCTGTCGTGATTTTTATTAGATTTAATTCATGAAAACAGCTACTTACAATGTTAATGGTAAGCTTCCAGTTTTGCTCAAATGGCTTAAACAAGAGCAACCAGATATATTTTGCTTGCAAGAGTTAAAGGTACCTCAGGAAAAATTTCATGAGCAAGCAATTCTTTGATGCGGGATAGAATGCAATATGATAAGGACAAAAAAGTTGGAACGGTGTAGCAATTTTATCTCGGGGTTCTAGTGGGCTGCACTCCGAGTCTGGTAGATCGTAATCTTTAGTTGTTGACGATGTTAATGTTGGAAGATAGCGACAAAATTGAAGGGTTATTTAGAAAATGAAGAAAAAAGAAAACGGGGGCATAGTCTTAAAAGACCAAAATCCCCCGTTTAAATTAACGCTCTCAGGACAAATGTAAAACATTCATCTTGTATACACAACTATTTTTTATCTTATCTTTGATGAATGATTAGAAAGCGCTCTACGTCAGTGCGCAATGGGTCAGAAATTTCTTTGTCTCCGAGATTGGTGGGCTAATACTGGGCCGAATAGGTCATCCTCATCATTAATTTTGGAATTCAATGTTGTGATAGGGAAACGTTTGGGCTTCAAACACAAACAGTCAGTAAATCCAGCACAATTATTGCTTCTTTTTAAAAGATGAATAAAAATTTCTTTACAGTCGGAATAGGGGCCTCCGCAGGTGGACTCCAATCATTGAAAATTTTCTTTGATGCGGTCCGTATTGACCTTCCTGTTGCTTTCGTTGTAGTAACTCATCTGTCCAGAGATCACACTAGTTTACTAAATACGCTCTTGTTGCCACATACCAAGATGGAGGTTATCAGAGTGGAAAGGGATATGAATCTTATTTAAGGAAATGTTTATATTTTGATAGAAAATAAAACAATCAAAGTCAAAGAAGGGAGACTTATTGTTACTACTCGGGATGCGGCAATTGTAAACTCCGCTGTAGATATATTCTTCGAGTAACTCGCTAAAGACTTTGGTCGAAAAGCGGTAGGAATAATCATGTCTGGAGGTGGTAATGATGGCCTTGAAGGATCAAAACTGATAAATAAAATGGGAGGAAATGTCATGGTACAAGATCCAGAATCTGCGCAAGTTGATGGAATGCCCGTTTCAATTATTAGATTTGATTATCCAGTAGCAATACTTAATCCCAAGGAGCTTGCACAACAATTAAATAGATTGTGCACATTTGAACAAGAAATTAGTTAAGGTTTTACCAATCCTTTTACCAACCCTTTCCACTGTGGGTAAGAGAAACCAATCTTTGAACTCCAGCCAACAACGGTATTCCCTAAATTATCAAAAGTATGTGGTGTATCCCGATTGGGGATTTCGTTGCGACCGTGTTGTTCGGCAATTACAATTGCTTCGCTTCTTTTAATCTGGAATGTAGAGCTTGCTAAATCAGTTAAAAAATGAGCGGTATGTTGATCGTCGCTTAATGGATGAGCGGAGGGTCTTACCCTCATAGTCAAGACAGAAGCGTAGTTGCTGCTTTCTTCTAGAATAGCCTCTACAACTACCCAATAATAACCCTGAACCGTCTTTGTGCCCGGACCCGGAATATCAATTCTAATATAATCACCCTCAATTGCCGATCTTTCAGCCACTCTGCAGCTATGGTCAAAAAGTTTGAAAGACGATACTGGTAGATTAGCAAATTCAAACCAATTATTTACATCAAGTAACCGTTTTTTCACGACATCATAATGTGAAATTGCTTCTTTTGTTGTTGCGGATGTGGCGGTTGAACTTGCATTTATTTCCGAGCCGACCTTTTGTTCCGGTATATGCGCTCCGCCAAGACTGTTACTTTCTTTGTTGCTCATCAATTGCTTTTAATACTTACTGGGTTTAGGAGATAATTGGATGGTTTTATGTGTATCAAAGATACTTTGGCATATTTAATTAGTTATATAGCTTAACAATTTGATAACAGTGTTGTTTGAATGGATTCTTATCTAATCCAGCCGGCTGGGTTTTGCGCTTTAATACCCTTCCAGATTTGGAACTGCAAGTGTGGTTTGCCAGCTTCATTTCCAACGACACCTATGACTTGGTTTGTGCTTACTTTTTCACCAACTGAAACACTTACCGATTTTAGGTTATGGTATACGGTGTAATATGAGCCATGGCTGATCAGAACATAATACTTGCCGTATGGGCTAGCCACTTGTTTCACTGTTCCGTCGAATACCGTATGCACAGCAGCATTCTCTTCAGGCTCCAGATTAATTCCATCGTTATAATAAACCGCTTGACCCTCGGTGTGCTTTCCAAAACCCTCAGTAATTCTGCCAGCGACCGGTCTCGGTAGTGAACCTCTGTTTTTTTCAAAATCTGAGGATAGTTTAGTCAGAACAGTTGGAATAGCAACTGGAAGTTCTTTTACAATTTCTTTTGGTGCCGGTGGAATTGGCTTATTGGCTGCTTTGGCTTTTGCTATCTCCGCGGCTCTTATTTTCGCCTGGGTAATTCTTGCGCGTTCCTCAGCAGCTTTCCTTCTGGCTAATTCAAGTCTAGCGGCTTCCTCAGCTTTTTTCTTAGCAATCGCAATGTCTCTTAAAATAGCTGCACGAATCTGACCGTCTATTATTGTTTGCTTTTTTCTTCGCTCCAGGATACCTTGGCGGTATTGTTTCTCCTGAGTGCTATACTTACTAAGTGCTTTATCTTGCACTTCTTTATTTTGCCCAAGCTTGGTTTTTTCTGATTCCTGCTCTTTCATCAGGCTACTTTTTTCTTTCAAGTTTTTATCAAGGATTACAATCTTGTATTTTAGGTTTTTCTCTTTTCCTTGAATAAAACCTGCTTGCTTTTTACGGTAATTGCCAAACTGCTGAAGGTACTTCATTCTCATGTAAGCTTGGTGGAAATCACTCGAAGCAAAAATGAACATCATTTTTGTATAAGAGTTTTGATTTTTTTGAGCGAAGCGGATCATGCTTGCATACTCTTTTTTGAGCTGACCTAGTTGCCCCTTTAGATTATTGACGGTCTTGGAATTTTTATGGATTTCAAGATCTAATGACCTCATCTCAGAATTAATGATTTCGATTTTGTCCTGCATTAAAGAGATCTTTTTATTTAGATCAGCAATTTGCCTGATAGTAAGTTTTTTGTTGCTTGCTGCCTTATTTGCATTTCTCTGAAGCTCATCAATCTCGCGTTGCAACTGTTGTTTCTTCTTCTTCAGATCGACAGGGTTACTTTGTCCAAAAGCTAGAGTTCCGAAGAGAATTGTAGTGAGTAGGACGAACAGCAGTTTTTTTAACATCATTGCCGCAAAAGTATCAAAAATAATCCTGCAAGAAGTATTCCTGAGTGTTGCAGTAAATAGAGGAGTAAATGTTAAGATCTTTTATATTTGTTTGAAGCCTTCGCTTCATGTGTACCAATGGTTCTGATGCCTTGATATTTAGTAATTTACTCACCTGCTTGTCACCATTGACTGCCCATATCTTTTGCTCACCTGTAGCGATTTCGATATTGTAGTGCTCTTTTATAGTTTTAAAGAGTGAGACATTTTGCAAAGTCTTTCCCACAAATCGTGGAAGATTAAGATTTGTAATGTAAGTTTCCTCGTAAAGCACAGGAATATTGTCAATCTGCCGTAATCGACTAAAATAGATGCAACCTTTTTGCAATTCGATTTCATTCAATTCATAAAAGAAATCCAATGGCCAGCGCTGCTTAGTTTGCTTTTGTAATATTTGAGTGCTTAAGGACTGGTCACCAATACCCGCGCTTACACCTGCAAAGGAAAGAATGCCAAGCCCTTTTTTTGGTTCAATTACAATACTGCCCTTGCCGTGCTTTCGAGTGATGTAACCCATATTTATTAACCCGGAAAGTGCTTGGCGAATGGTTGCCCTTGTAGTGTTATAGGTTTTGCACAAGTCATTCTCTGATGGAAGCAGATCACCTTTTTTATATTTAGAGTCATCGATTGACATTTTGAGGTTGTCTATAACCTTTTTATACAGTGGAGTTGTTTCTTTCCTGATCATTAAGCAGCGTCTTGGGGTGTTTAACAAATATAAAATATTTCCTCATGTTTCCACTTGTATATACAAGTAGTAAAATATATATTTGATTATGAAAACCTATAAATTAAACAGACTCTTCAATAGCCAATCTGGAAATTGCTTTGATGTCGCGATTGACCACGGCTTCTTCAATGAGAGTAGTTTTTTGAGTGGTATAGAAAATATACAGCGGGCAGTTAATAAATTGGTAGAAGCTGCCCCAGACGCTATTCAGTTGACTATCGGGCAAGCGCAATATCTTCAGTCTATCCCAGGGCGCCATAAGCCCTCTCTTGTCTTGAGAACTGATGTAGCCAATGTTTACGGAAAGGAATTGCCCTCCAAGTTGTTTAGTAGAATGATAGAAAATCCGGTAGAGCAGGCTGTTCGTCTAGATGCTACCTGCGTGGTTGTCAATTTATTCAGTATACCAAATGAACCTGAAGTAATGGATCAATGCATCCAGAACATCTTAAAAATCAAACCCGTTTGTGAGCATTATTGCATGCCATTGATGATTGAACCTTTGGTTTTTCAAGAAAATAATACCGCTGGTGGTTATATGGTGGATGGCGATCCAAATAAAATAATTCCGCTGGTAAGGCAGGGTGTTGAATTGGGGGCCGACATTATAAAGGCTGATCCGACAAACGACGTAAATGATTATCACCGTGTAGTTGAAATAGCAGGGAATATACCCGTGTTGGTAAGAGGTGGGGGAAAAGCAAGTGATCACGAGATCTTAGATAGAACCTATAGATTGATGCAGCAAGGAATAAAAGGGATTGTTTACGGTCGTAATGTAATCCAACATCACAGTCCTGCCGGGATGATTAAAGCGTTGATGTCAATAGTTCATGAGGGTGCTACTGCTGAACAGGCGTTCAAATTTATTTAGTAATGGAAAAGGTTAATGTTGGGATTATTGGCGGTGGCTTGATGGGTAAGGAGGCTGCAAGTGCTTTTGGAAGATGGTTTGCATTAAATGATTTTCCTGTGGCGGTTGAACTGGTAGCAGTTTGCGACTTAAATGAACACGTTTTAGATTGGTATAGAAAAGTTCCTACAGTAAAGGTGCTTACTACGAATTACAAGGAGCTGCTCGCTAATTCAGAAATTGACGTTGTTTATGTGGCATTGCCTCATAATTTGCATAAAGAATATTATATTGAGGTGTTGGAATCGGGGAAGGATTTGTTGGCCGAGAAACCTTTCGGTATTGATCTCAACGCTGCCTTAGCTATTGAAGAAGTGGCTAAGCGCTTGGGAAGATTTGTTAGGTGTAGCTCTGAGATGCCGTTTCTACCCGGACCACAACGTGTGATTAATGAAGTTCAATCCGGAAGGTTGGGTGAGATTATTGAAGTAAAAGCAGGTTTTCTACATTCAAGTGATCTTGATCGAAAAAAACCAATTAACTGGAAGCGACAAAATAAGTTTTGCGGAGAGATAGGGGTAATGGGAGATTTAGGCATGCATGTTTTACATGTTCCATTACGTTTAGGTTGGAAGCCTAACCTGGTCTATGCGCAACTTCAGAAAATCATAACAGAAAGACCGGATGGCAAAGGCGGGACAGCAACATGTGACACCTGGAATAATGCCACTTTGAATACTGAGGTCGAAATTGAAGGAAATAATGTGCCAATGACTTTGGAAATGAAAAGAATTGCTCCTGGAGAAACTAATACCTGGTATATTGAGATTTTAGGTACAAATGGGGGAGTTAAATATAGCACCAAAGATACAAAAGCGCTTTGGAACTTTAGTTTGCAAAATGAAGAACAGTATTGGCAAAGAACAGATCTTGGATTTAAAGGTTTGGTGTTTCCAACCATAACAGGCGGTATTTTTGAAGCTGGTTTCTCTGATTGCTTTATGCAAATGCTTGCTGCATACTTTGCCGAGCGAGCCGGAAAGCTATCTGGTAGGTTTGGCTGTGTGACACCGCAGGAAGCCGTTGCCAGTCATTCTTTATTTGATGCTGCTTTAAAATCTCATGCAGTGAGTAGAGTGCAAAATATTACTTACAATTAAACTATCGACATGAAACGATCGGAAATTAATAAGGCAATAAGTGATGCGGGTATCTTTTTTAAGAAGAACTGCTGGACGCTGCCTCCAAATCCAAGATGGGATGTTACAGACTTCGGGCTGGGATCTTTCTTAAACTGTGGACTGGTGTTGGTTAACCTTGCTGAAGAAGAAGAATACTGCGAGAAAGTCATGTATGCTATTGAAGGCCAGATTACGCCAGCTCATACACATCAAAAGAAGAAGGAAGATATCATCTGCAGAACAGGAGTATTGGTAGTTCAGCTTTGGAGCCAGAATCCGCAAATACAAAAAACTAGAGGCAGGTTTAATGTTAAAATAAATGGGCAAAGTTGCCTGATTACATCTGGAGAGAAAATAAAACTTCATGCAGGAAATAGGGTGACCATTGATCCCGGCGTGTGGCATGAGTTTTACCCGGACTCAGAAAAATGTGTAATTGGTGAAGTCTCCACCGCCAACGATGACCTCAGCGATAATTTCTTTTCGAACGAAGAAATTGGAAGGTACACTGAAATTATAGAAGACGAATTAAGAATCGTTAAGTTACTTAGTGAAAACTAAAAAATGAGAAACGGAATATTAGTCGGCGGAAACTGGATAATTGACCAGGTGAAAATCATAGATACTTTTCCAGAGGAAGAGAAGTTAGTGACGATATTTTCTGAATGCTTGAGTAATGGTGGTTCTGCATACAATATTTTGAAAGATCTTGTAAAACTACAAGCAGATTTTCCGTTAAGTGGTCTTGGTTTAGTTGGAGATGATGAACGTGGCGAGTATATCATAAATGAGTGTGAAGAATTGGAAATCGACACTACTCAATTAAGGAAGATTTTGTCTGCTTATACATCTTATACCGATGTAATGACTGTAAAATCTAGTGGAAAACGGACATTCTTTCACCAACGAGGTGCCAATGCGCTTTTGGATATTGATCATTTTGATTTTTCTATTTCGAATGCAAAGATGTTTCATTTAGGGTATCTGTTGCTGTTAGATAAGCTGGATATTTTAGAATCCGACGGTTTGACCAGAGCTGCCAGAGTACTCAAGCGTGCAAAGAGTTTCGGTTTTATTACATCCGTGGATGTAGTGAGCGAAGATTCTGATCGTTTCAGTAGCTTAATTCCACCCGCATTACCGTATATTGATTATCTTTTTGTTAATGAATATGAAGCTTGCATGATTACCGGAATAGCCACATCAATAGGTGGGGAACCCAATAGAGCGTATTGTCAACAAGCAGCTTTAAAAATCATTGAAATGGGGGTTAACCGATGGGTTGTCGTCCATTTTCCCAGTGGCGCCATTGCGGTAAGCAGTACCAGTCAGGTTATATTCCAACCAAGTATCAACATTCCTGAAGAAATGGTTGTTGGGGCTGTTGGCGCCGGTGATGCTTTCGCTGCCGGGGTATTATTGGGCGTCCACAACGAACAGTCGATGGAAAAGAGTTTAAAGTTAGGTATTTGTGCTGCTGCATCAAGTTTGTTTGCTTCAACATCATCCGACGGGATATTAACATACACGGAATGTCTTTTTTTAGACAATAAATTTGGGTATAGAAGCGGCTTTTGAGCAACCTCGCAATCAAACAAAAGGCATTAGCCGGTGTTTGTTATTTAAATAATATTAAACATTATGAAAAACGAAAAGAACATTGCCTTATTAAAAGATATGATAGATGAAGTGCGCATTTGTATGTTCACGACGCTTTCTGAGAAAGATGAGTTTTCCAGCAGACCAATGGGTACTGTAAAGGTAGAAGATGACGGAAGCATTTGGTTCTTTACTAATGAGTACTCTCTTAAAACTAAAGAAATTTCAAAGGAAAATCAGGTTACATTAGGTTATAGCGATCCGTCTAGCAATACTTATGTTTCGGTAAACGGAAAAGCTGAGCTTGTTGATGACAAAGCTAAAAAGGAAGCGTACTTTTCAGCAGCGATAAAAGCTTGGTTTCCTGATGGCTTGGAGGATCCGCGTTTGATTCTTATAAAAGTTGAGCCTAGGGTAGCTGAATATTGGGATAGCAGCTCATCAAAAATGGTAGTAGCTTTCAATATGCTTAAAGCAATTGTTACTGCTACCACTTTTGATGAGGGTAAACATGATAGAATCAGCTTTTAATCTGCAATTACTCCATTTTTGTACATGTCATTGAGCAATTTCTTCGTGAATTCTGAAGCTAGCGCCTTTGGACTGCTTGGATTGAAAGTTTTTGTCTTAGCCGAATAGAGAAGTTTATCTGCCTGTAAGCCATATACGCTACCTTCCAAAATAAATCTATTATCATCTGAAATGTACCCAGGCGTGTAAATTCTACCATAAAAATTACTGTAATAGTGGTTGTAGTAGCCCCAGAATCTATATGGATATGGGGCTATTCCTATTCCGCCCCTTTTGTAACTGGATTCTTTGGTCTTATCCAGTAATGCGATTGTGAATGCACCGTCAAACCCCTGATCTTTTATTTTCTTCATGGCAGTTTTTTCATCAAGCGATTTTAGGGCATCAATACCAAATTCTTCTATTGCAGAGCCTGCATTAATCCCTCTGTCCTGAAGGCTTTCAACCATTATTTTTTCCATATTTGCCCGAAGCTTTTTATCTTGATCACCCATCATAGCCATTACAAGGACTTTACTGCTCTTTGGGAGTTTAGAATTGGGGGCAGCGTAAGAACTCAAAAGTTTGGTGTTGGAGCAAGAGGTTAATAATGCAAATGCTGCAAAAATCGCAAGAGCTGCAGTTTTAAAAAATGTTTTCATATGGCTTAGCGTTTATGTGTTCATAACAATTTACGAAATAATTTTGATGCTTGCATGGCTGAGCTAAACATTTGATAAACAGCTTACAACTCAAGGTATCATGCAGTGCTAAATTTATTTCAGGACCTCGATATGCATATTTGAGGTCCTGTACTTCGGCTGGGACGATGGGGTAAAAGTAAAGATGACGATGGATAACCGCTGGAACGATGAAACAAAAAAACCGGCTGCTGAGCCGGTTTTACTAATTACTTTATAGCAACTTAACTTGCTACTGAATCTCTTAATGTTTTGACTTTATCATGAGATGTTAGCAAATCGGCTTTTTGTTCTGTGATCGTTGATCTTAGATCCGCTGATAATCCTTCCGTTTCTAAGGCCATTTTGTATGCTTTTTGAGCAGCATCTTCTCCAAATTCACAGTTGTTCAAAACCGTTTCTCTATCATGTCCTGTAAACACGGCTTTAACATCCATCCATGCACGGTATATTTTTCCAGAAGTGGTTGTGCCTGTCTGCGCGTCTCCCCCTAAAACCTGAATTTCCTGTGCCAAAGTAGCCTTAAGCTTATGGCTTTGACCGATCATTTCTACGAAAACAGATTTAAGATCGGCATCCCCGTCTTTTAGTTCGTCCATTGCTTTCTGGTATCCAGCTACTCTGTCGTTGTTGATTTCAATAAGATCATGTAAGATCTCCTTATTTACAATTGTAGTTTCCATTGTATTAGGTTTTTTGATGTATGGAAAGAACAAGAGCATGCCTGAAAAGTTTTCATTAAAATGAAAACGCGTACAAAACAAATTTCAGGATATGGAGTTTAATATTGATATTATCCATTATGAAGTTTAAGATCTTTTTTATGCTGATTTTGGTCAGCAATATTACCTTCGCTCAGGAGCGCTATTGGCAGCAACATGTAAGTTATGAAATCGATGCAACGTTGAACGACAAGAACAAAACGGTGGTGGGAACTGAGCGTCTAGTCTACAAGAATAATTCTCCATCAACTCTTGATTTCATTTGGTTTCACATCTGGCCCAACGCTTACAAGAATGAATCTACCGCACTATTTCAGCAGATAAAGAATGATACCTCCAGGGTATCTAAGTTGGAAAAGTATGAATTTGGAAGTATCACTGGACTAAATTTTACAGTAAATGGCAAAAAGGCGACAACTGAACCTCATCCTAACCCGCAGTTTATAGACATAATTAAAGTGAAGCTTGCCGCACCATTGAAATCAGGAGATTCTGTAGCTATAGCGACCGACTTTAACGTAAAACTTCCATCTTATTTTTCGCGTTCAGGTTACGCGGAAGGAGAGTTTATGGTCACCCAATGGTATCCAAAACCTGCAGTATTCGATAAAACTGGATGGCACGAGTTTCCCTATTTAGATATGGGTGAATTTTATAGCGACTACTCATCGTTTAAAGTTAATATTACTGTGCCTTCAGCCTATATTGTTGGCGCAACCGGTCTCCTTCAAACTGAATATGAATTAGCTCAATATAAGAGTACAGGTACACAGAATTCGAAGAATAGAACTGGAAAACCAGTATTATACGTACCTAAAGATAAATCGGGCACAAAGAAACTTACTTACGTCATGAATAATGTTCCAGACTTTGCGTGGTTTGCCGACAAAAACTTCGTGGTCCAATACGATACTCTGAAGCTCGCTTCCGGAAAAGTGGTTGAAGCCTTCAATTACTACCACAATAAACCAGGTACAATCTGGAACAACAGCATTGATTATACAAAAGATGCGGTCAAAAAATACAGCAATTGGGTTGGTGAGTATGAATACCCTGTAGTTCAAGTGGTTGAGGGTCCAAAGAATAATGCTAGTGGCGGCATGGAATACCCAACAATTACATTGATTACCAGTCCGGATGCTAAAAAGGAAAGCTTAGATGCGGTAATCGCTCATGAAGTTGGCCACAATTGGTTTATGAGTATGTTGGGCAGTAATGAGCGCCAGCACACTTGGCTGGATGAGGGTTTAAATACTTTTTTTGAGTTTAGGTATGAAGCTGAAAAGTATCGGACAAATTCGGTTTTCGGAGAAGCTATGATCCCTGCAGAAATTAAAGCACTTCCTGCGAAAGATTTTCTAGCTAGCTTATATGGAGCAATGATCGAAATACCTATGGAATCCCCGATAGAGACCCCTTCTGATAAGTTCAAGTCCTCCGATGAGTACGGATTAATTTCCTATGTGAAAACTGCGCTTTGGTTATACTTATTGGAAAGTCAGGTAGGTACCGACAAAATAAATCGAGCATTCAAGCAATATTTTGAGACCTGGAAAAACAAGCATCCACAGCCTGAAGACTTGAAGGCCTCCTTCGAGAAGTCGCTTGGCTTAGACCTAACAAAGTATTTTGAATTGTTGAATAAGAAAGGGCAGTTTAAGTAGCAGCGTCTATATCAAGCGCTTTAGCGCGATAATGTATCCTAGGTGCATCCCTTCGTGAAAAGGAAGAAAAGAAAGTGCCTGATCAATGTTACCTATCTCGACTCCATATCTTGTAGCCCAGGGCGAATATTCACCGAAGATATTCTCTTGAAGATCATGCTCTAATTTTTCAAGTGAAGCAAGCAAAAGTGATTTGATTTCATTAATCTCTTCCATTGCAATGTGTTTTTCAGGTTTAGCGCCTGGTTTGTATGCATTGTAGAAGTCTTTTTCAACTACAGTTCTTAATCCTGCTCTTAAGTAACAAACACCTTGCTCTGCTGCCACCATGTGAGCTACATTCCAGATGATGTTATTATTAAATCCTTCTGGAGTTTGGTTGAACTGAGCTTCCGATAAGCCATCAATTGTAGCTAATGTGAATTGTCTGATTTTGCGTAAAGTAGTAATTTGAGGATAGGTATTCATAGTAACTTCAAAAACGTTCGTCTAATAAATGAAATAAGTACATTTAAAACTGCAATATATAGAATTTTCATCTGTTATTTTCCTGTGGAAGTTATTCACGTTTACTACTTCTGCACAAAATTTCAGAAATGGCCGATAAAAAAAGCAAATCAGCTTAAACCGTGGATGTAGTATTGATTGGTGCTGGTATTATGAGCGCAACCCTTAGCTTTTTGTTAAAGGAATTACAGCCTGACCAATATTCGACCAATGATCGTTGCTAAGTTGCCTAATCTGCAACTAATGAAATATTTAATTGATCAGGTGAGACAATCTCCTCAAGATAGGTTAGCGCTTCGCTAGTGCCTTCCAACAACCAAAATGCAAGACTGGGAATTGGAGACCGCAGGACAACGTGTTTAGGTGATCAAGAAAGACGTAAAACATGGAGATGCCTTTGAGTTAGGTACGAAGGTTGTGAGATCAGAACCGAGACTAGCTAGGTTTTGGGACTTAAGGTGTCTGAGTTGGCAGACTAACCTTTTTTAAGGAATTCAGTTTTAAGTACGATTCTCATTTTTTCTACCTTGCAGTCGACCTCAGCATCATCCTCAGTAAGTTTGATATTTTTTATTACCGTGCCTTTTTTTAGAGTGATTGATGTTCCTTTTACAGGTAAGCTTTTTATAAGAATTACGGAGTCGCCGTTATTTAACTGATTGCCATTACTATCTTTTACTACCATGTGATGTGATTAATTGTTAAAGGTACAATTCTGCGGATAAAGATGTAATCAATTGGCATACCTATTGAGTTAGAAAAACATAACAACCTAATCTTAAACTACAAATGATGCCTCGCTGGTCTAAAATCGCACTCAGAATTTTCGGAATATTAGTTGGATTAGTGATACTGGTTTTTATCGGTCTCGCCTGGTATGTTAATGCTCACAAAAAGGAGTTGCTGGTTACAATTACAAAGCAACTTAACGGAGGCATTAGTGGACAGATTACTATAGAAAGTATGGAACCAACTTTCTTGAAAGGATTTCCCGGCGTCTCAATGCGTTTAAATAACGTTATTGTCCGAGACAGCCTTTGGGAACAACACAAGCATTCCCTTTTAGAAGCTAAGGATATTGAAGTTTCGGTTAATGCTTTGAAATTGTTGACCGGAACTATTCAGATAAAGAAGATGGGGATAAACAATGCCAGCATTTACTTATATACAGATAGCAATGGGTATAGCAACACAGCAATTTTTAAGAAGAAATCGAATATCAAGGTTGAAAAAAAAGAGAACAGCACGTCTGACTTGGAAATTCGGAGATTTTCGTTAAACAATGTGAATTTCTTGATGGACAATAAGAAAGGGAATAAGCTATTTCATTTTGTTGTTGATGACCTGGATGGCAATATTGATTATTCATGGTCTGATTGGGAAGCAGAAGTAAACCTAAAAGCTATTGCAAAAAGCCTTGCGTTTAATACTAAAAGAGGTAGTTTTATTAAGGATCAGCTCCTGGAAGGACCTTTTAAACTTACTTATGAAGACGCCAAAGGTCTGATCACTGTTGCTCCTAACACGCTTAATATTGGAAAGGACTTCTTCGTTATTGGTGCAAAATTTGATATGGCAAAGGATAATACTGACTTTTCTATAAATATCCAGGCCAATGATATCATGTGGAAGAACGCCGCGGGATTGCTAGCCCCAAACATCAGTTCAAGATTAAACATGTTTAATTTGGATAAACCCATCGACGTAACCTGCACAATTGCAGGGAATATGGGGCCTGGAGGTGATCCGGAAATTAACGTCAAAGCTCTCGTTAAGAATAATAAATTGACCACTCCAGGGGGAATTGTTTCAAACTGTAATTTTACTGGCATATTTACAAACAATTTCGAACAAGGAAAAGGCCACAATGATCAGAATTCGGCAATCAAGCTTTTAAGCTTTAAAGGAGCTTATGAAAACATGCCATTTTCGATTGATACTGCGTTTATAAATGACCTTAATAGACCAATTGCTACCGGAATGTTCAAATCTAATTTTGACATTAAGAACCTCAATAATGCGATGGGTGATGACGTTTTAAAGTTTGGTAAAGGAACTGCAAATGTATCACTTGCCTATCGTGCAGATATTGTCGACTTTAAATTAGCTAAACCATTTGTGAAGGGATTAGTTGAGATAAAAAATGCCGATGTGAGTTACGTGCCCCGCCATGTAAATTTTACCAACACTAATATCTCGTTAAACTTCACAGATCGTGACCTTTTTATTAAAAATATTAGGTTGCAAAGTGGAAAAAGCGTGGTTTACATGGACGGTTCTATTAGCAATTTCTTGAACTTGTATTATAGCGACCCCGAAAAAATATTACTGAATTGGAAGATTAGAAGTCCGCAGCTTCATTTAGGTGAGTTCCTTGGCTTTCTTGGTTCAAGAAAAACCATTAAAAAGAAGACAGCAAAAAACATTAGTTTTTCTGATGATTTGAATCAGGTCTTTGAAAAAAGTATGGTAAACATGCATTTGCAGGTTGACAAGGTTTATTACAATAAATTTTTGGCTACTAATGCCCAAGCGGACGTGTTACTAACCGAAAAGGGAATTTCCATTAAAAATGTAAGTGTTAAACATGGAGGCGGTTCTGTAAACCTTGCGGGAACCGTGACTCAAAGTGGCTCTGTTAACAGGTTTGCTCTAAATGCGAATATTAGCAATGTAGACATTCAGCATTTTTTCTATTCATTTGATAATTTTGGATTAACATCCCTAACCTCTAAAAATCTTCGTGGATACCTCTTCTCCAAAACAAATATTTCGGGAAGCATCAATGACCAGGGTAAATTGCTGCCTAATTCTTTAAACGGTAATATTGTTTTCGATTTAAAAAAAGGTGCATTAGTAAGTTTTGCTGCAATTAAAGACGTAGGCAAATTTGCATTCCCATTTAGAGATCTTGACAACATCACATTTAACAATCTTAATGGAAAGTTCGATATAAGGGGACAAAAGATCACGATCAATCCTATGCAAATCAACTCAAGTCTATTAAATATGGATATAGCAGGGATCTACTCAATGTCTGCCGGCACTAGTATCGCACTGGATGTGCCACTTAGAAACCCAAAAAAGGACGAAGAAATTACAGATAGGAAGGAGATTAGATCGAGAAGAATGAAGGGAATCGTGTTGCATTTATTGGCAACTGAGGACGAAAACGGGAAGATAAAAATTAAGCTCAATAAGAATCGGGATAAGGGTTAGGGAATATTTTTTTTACGTATTTTAGTGCGCTTTATAGAACTACGAAAACCAATGCTAAATGACGAAATCCATTCTGGTCCTAAAACTAGGGTCTGCATCAATAACCACAAATGCCGAAATTGACGAAGCTATAATCGCAGACATTACGAGACAAGTAGCCAAGCTCACCGAAAATTACCATATTATACTAGTTTCTTCAGGAGCAGTTGCTGCCGGCAAGAAATATTTGAAAAACTATAAGGGTAAAATGACAGAGCGTAAAGCTGCAGCAGCTATAGGAAACCCATTATTGCTTGGAACTTACTCGAGATATTTCCAGCCTTATGGAATTTCTATTGCACAAAGCCTTTGTGAACGGCAACATTTTTCAAATAGAACTCAATTTTTGCAGCTCAAAGAAACCTACGAAGAATTATGGAAGAATAACGTAATCCCAATTGCCAATGAGAATGATGTTGTGAGTAATCTTGAACTTAAGTTTTCTGATAACGATGAACTGGCTACCTTGCTTGGGGTTGGATTTGGAGCTTCTTTGATACTTCTCGGTACTTCTGTGCCCGGCGTGTTGGATAAAAAAGGTGAAGTAGTTAATAGAATCGATCTGATCAATAGTGATGTGTTTTCCCTTGCTACAAAAAACACATCTGAAGTAGGATTAGGTGGCATGACATCGAAACTAACATTTGCCAACCTTGCAACATCGATGGGCATTAAAGTTGTGATATTTGGTGTTAGGACTGAGGATGGCATTCTTAAGGCCGTTGCTGAGCAAACAGGAACTGTATGTGAGCCGAAAGTCTGCTCAATCCCGGCAAGAAACAAGTGGCTTGCCAGTGGAAGTCTGGTTACAGGTAGGTTAACTGTCGATGATGGAGCATGCAAGGCTATACGTGATAGAAAAAGCCTGCTTGCAGTCGGGGTAAGATCAATACAAAATCCTTTCAATGCAGCGGAAATATTCGAAATCATTGATCAGGA
This sequence comes from Pedobacter sp. JCM 36344, assembly GCF_046546555.1. Classification (NCBI taxonomy): domain Bacteria; kingdom Pseudomonadati; phylum Bacteroidota; class Sphingobacteriia; order Sphingobacteriales; family Sphingobacteriaceae; genus Pedobacter; species Pedobacter sp. JCM 36344. The sequence continues at coordinate 37,904 of NZ_JBKHKK010000006.1, read as the reverse complement.
GGGGAGCATTGTGGCAGTTGCCAAGTCGAAGGTTTTCTCTGCGGCAATTACTCAGGATTCAAAACAACACAATTTGGAAGTCGCAAATGCGAGCGACATCGTTATTTTATAGATATAAAAATGTCAGCTATTCAGGATATATTAATTAATGCACAAAGGGCTAAAAGTTCCATTTTGGCAATGGACAATCGGGAGAAGCAACAGTTGCTTAATCATCTTGCGGATTCAGTAACGGCAAGATCAGCCGAAATTATAGTGGAGAATCAAAAAGATGTTATAAAATTAGATCCCAATGATCCTAAACTTGATAGACTCCTCCTAAATACGGAACGTGTTCTAAACCTCTGTAAAAGCCTTAGGGCTGTTGCTAATTTAGCAGATCCTACAGGATTGCTTTTAAGCGAGAAGATCTTGGAGAACGGTTTAAAGGTAAGCAAAGTAACTGTAGCTCTCGGCGTAGTTGCAGTCATTTATGAATCCAGACCTAATGTTACACTCGATGTTGCAGCACTATGTATACGTTCAGGAAATGTAGCTTTATTGAGGGGAGGACAAGATGCTTACCAAACCAACCAAATACTTGTGAGTATTATTCAGCAAGTCCTATCGGAGTCCTCTTTGGATCCCAATATAGTTCAACAATTGCCACCTGAAAGAGAGTTCATCATTGACATACTGACTGCAGAAAAGTACATCGATGTCATCATTCCCCGTGGATCAAACCAGCTGATTGAGTTTGTTCGTAAGAATGCAACCGTGCCGGTAATTGAAACAGGGGCAGGTGTATGCCATACCTATGTTGAGTCAACTGCTTTACTAAATGCTGCGGTAGCCATCGTCATCAATGCCAAAGTTTCCAGACCCTCGGTCTGCAATTCACTAGATACTATACTAATAGATCAAGCTATAGCTGCAAGGTTCCTTGAATTACTTTCAGCTCAATTGGAGAAATATGATGTTGAGGTTTTTGCAGATGACCAATCTTACCAGCTCCTAGACAAACTTGGCTTCAATCGTTTAAATAGGGCAGCAGAAGAAGATTTCGGAAGAGAGTTTTTAGATTATAAGTGTTCGATAAAAATTGTTTCGGGAATAGAGGAGGCCCTCGAGCACATCAATAAGTATTCTTCCAAGCATTCGGAAGCCATATTGACTGAGAATCAAGAATTAGCTGAGCTATTTCTGAAGCAGGTTGATGCTGCGGTTGTATACCTTAATGCATCCACAAGGTTTACTGATGGCGAAGTGTTTGGCTTAGGTGCCGAAATTGGCATTTCGACACAAAAGCTTCATGCGCGTGGCCCATTTGCGCTGGAGAAGCTGGTTACAGAAAAGTGGATTGTAAAAGGTACAGGCCAGATTAGGTAAAATAACAAATGACTTAGGGATTAAACCGCTAAGTCATTCATTACACTTTTAATTTTATCAGCTAATTTTTGATTGATTTCCTTAAATGCTGCTTTGTCTTTCAATGGCGTATTTACACTACAATAGAATTTGATCTTAGGTTCTGTTCCTGAGGGTCTCGCAGAAACAATACTTCCATCCTCTGTTATGAATTGAAGTACATCGGAAACTGGCAGTTCTAATTGTTTTTTCTCCCCTGAAGCCAGGTCTGTTTCAAAACCGAGTTCATAGTCTTTCAATGTTGCTACTTTTGAACCCCCCAATGTTGCAGGTGGATTGTTTCTAAATTTCTCCATCATCGCTTTGATCTCTTCAGCACCTGTTTTACCCTTTTTAGTGATAGAAACAAGCTCTTCTTTGTAAAAGCCGTATTCCACATACATGTCAAGAAGCGCGTCATAAAGACTACTTCCTTTATCTTTGTAAAACGCAGTCATCTCTGCAATGAAAGCACAGGATACAATAGCATCTTTATCTCTAACCAGCTCGCCGATTAAATAACCATAGCTTTCTTCTCCACCACCTATGAAGGTTTTTTTACCTTCAAGGCTGGTCATTAATTGACCGATCCACTTGAAGCCTGTAAGGGTGTTGTAATAAGTTACGTTTTTTGCTTTAGCAATAGTCTCGATCAAGTTGGTCGTTACAATCGTCTTTACAATGTACTGGTTACCATCAAGTTTCCCCTTTTCTTCCCAAGCAGTCAGCAAATAATTGATCAACAAGCTTCCTGTCTGATTTCCATTTAAAAGCACAAACTCACCTTCATTGTTTTTCACGGCGATACCGACACGGTCGGCATCAGGGTCTGTAGCCATTACCAGGTCAGCATCAATATCCTTTGCCTTTTTTAGCGCAAGTGTTAGTGCCTCTTTTTCTTCAGGATTAGGATAAACCACGGTTGGGAAATTACCATCCGGTGTACTTTGCTCTTCTACCAATGTCAGGTTGGTAAATCCAAACTGTTCCAATGCTTTAGGAACCAAAGTAATTCCTGTGCCGTGGATTGGGGAATAAACTATTTTAAGGGCTTTCTGACGTTCAATTGCCTCTGGAGAGACTGATAACTCGGTGATCTTATTCAAATATAATTGGTCAATTTCTTCCCCGATTAGCTCGATAAAGGCTTCATTACGGTCAAATTTAACCTCATCAATATTTTTAATTTTTGCAACCTCATCCATCACCATGGTATCATCGGGAGAGGTAAACTGCCCACCATCAGCACCATAGGCCTTGTAGCCATTATACTCTTTAGGATTATGAGAAGCGGTAAGCATTACACCACTGCGACAACCAAGATGCCTAACAGCGAAAGACAGCTCAGGAGTAGGTCTTAGTGCTTTGAAAAAATATACATAAATACCATTCGCTGAAAATACATCAGCCGTGATTCCTGCGAAGTAATCTGAATTATTCCTGCTATCGTGCGCAATCGCAACTTTTATCTTTTCGCCAGGATACTTATTTAATAGGTAATTGGCCAAACCTTGCGTAGCGGTACCTATCGTATATTTATTGATTCTGTTTGATCCTGCTCCCATAATTCCCCGCAATCCGCCAGTGCCAAATTCAAGACTTCTGTAAAATGAATCCGTCAGCTCTAAAGCCGACTCGCTATCCATTAAAGACTGAATCCCTTTTTTAGTGGTCTGATCATAATTTCCATTGAGCCATTCATTGATGGTGGCTAAAGTTGAGGGTTCTAATTGCATATAATTCGTAGGTATTTAATTTATACTATTGAAACAAATTTTAGTTAATTTCACGGCCTAATATAAGTATATTAACAATTAGAGACTAAAAAGTTCCATAAAAACTAAAGATTAAACGATGAAAATATTAAAGTTTGGAGGCACTTCTGTAGGAAGCCCTGAGCGGATGAAAAAATTACTGGATATCATAGATCCAGCCGAAGAACAAATCGTAGTATTGTCGGCCGTGTCGGGTACAACAAATAGTTTAGTAGAAATTTCAGCCAAACTTTTAAAGGAAGATAAACAGTCTGCGTTAAGTCTCATTAACGCGTTACACGAAAAATATAATGAGTTTGTGATTGAGCTTTTGTCTGAAGGCAAGTTTCTTGAGCAGGGTAAGGAGGTTGTTAGCTATCACTTTGGGTTTTTAGAAACGTTGGCTAATGATATTTTCACTCCAGTTGAAGAAAAGGTTGTGCTGGCTCAAGGCGAATTGCTTTCTACTACATTATATCATATTTATTTGAAGTCGATCGGGGTTTCTTCTGTTCTTTTACCTGCCCTTGATTTTATGAAAATTGATGAGGACAATGAACCGGATATTCCTTTTACTACCGAACATTTAATGCCAATTTTAGCCGCGCATAAAGACAATAAACTCTTTATTACTCAGGGCTTCATTTGTCGCAACAGCTTTGGTGAGGTCGATAATTTAAGACGCGGAGGCAGCGATTACACCGCTTCTTTATTAGGAGCTGCGATTATGGCAGAAGAAGTTCAGATCTGGACAGACATTGATGGGATGCACAACAACGATCCCAGAATTGTAAAAGGCACCAAACCTATCGCTCAATTATCTTTCGATGAAGCTGCTGAGTTGGCTTATTTTGGAGCGAAGATTCTTCATCCTCAATCTGTATTCCCCGCTCAAAAGTATAGGATACCTGTTCGCCTGCTCAATACTATGGAGCCCCAAGCTGCAGGAACACTAATTTCCGCTGAAAGCGAAAAAGGTAAGATTAAATCCATAGCAGCTAAAGATGGTATTACAGCAATAAAGATTCAATCTAGCAGGATGTTGTTAGCCTACGGTTTCCTAAGAAAGGTGTTTGAGATCTTTGAAAGATATAAAACGCCGATAGACATGATCACTACTTCTGAAGTGGCGGTTTCAGTAACTATAGATTATTTGGATAATCTTGATAAAATTATCGAAGAATTACATGCATTTGGAAGTGTGGAGGTTGATAAGGACCAGTCTATCGTTTGTGTGGTTGGAGATTTTAGCGCAGAGAAACATGGCTATGCTGCACGTGTACTTGACTCGATTAAGCACATACCTGTCAGGATGATTTCTTATGGAGGCAGTAATTACAACATCTCCTTATTAATCAATACCTCTGATAAAACGGAAGCACTGAAGAGTTTGCACGGAAGAATATTTGAGTAACTAATATCTTTTTCTAAGCCAAAGAGCGAAAAGAATTACGATTATGACAAGTACGATGAATAGTTTTATCCTCTTGTCATATTCTTTTTTCCCGATTTTATTATTTCTGTAGTCAATGTAATTACCGAAGTAAATTATCCCTAAAAAAATACCACAAATTATTATAAGATACTTTATCATTATGTTTACCAATATAGATATCACGCCATTATCAAACGCTGAAACTCCTTTTTACTACTATGATCTTTCATTGTTGCAGGAGACTTTAAAAAAGTGTGCTAACGCAGCAAATTTATATAATTTTCATGTGCATTATGCAATGAAAGCTAACTTCAATCAGCGTGTTCTGGAAAAGATTCAAGCGATTGGTTTCGGTGCAGATTGCGTAAGTGGAGGCGAGGTATCTAAAGCTTTGGAAGTAGGGTTTGATAAGGGGAAAATAGTTTTTGCCGGTGTTGGTAAGTCAGACAAGGAGATCAACGGCGCGCTTGACAATGATATTTTTTGTTTTAACGTAGAATCTGTCCAAGAGTTGGAAGTAATTAATGAACTGGCCGGTCTTAAGGGTAAGAGAGCGAGGGTGGCTATCCGGATCAATCCGAATGTCGATGCTTATACCCACCATAACATCACTACAGGTCTTGACGAAAATAAGTTTGGTGTCAACTCATGGGATTTACCTGCCTGTGCGGAAACCTTAAAAAATTCTGCTAACCTCGAGTTCATTGGAATTCATTTCCATATTGGTTCTCAGATCACTAACCTTGATGTCTACAAAAATCTCTGCGTTCGTGTAAATGAATTTGCAGTTTGGTTTGAAGAAAGAGGTTTTACCGTAAAAGTATTGAATGTGGGCGGAGGCTTAGGTATTGATTACCATAATCCAGATCACCAGATTCCTGATTTCGAAGCGTATTTCAAGATATTTAACGATTTTCTGGAGAAACGCCCCAACCAAGAGGTACACTTTGAACTGGGAAGAGCACTTGTGGGTCAATGTTCTTCATTAATTAGCAAGGTTCTTTACGTTAAGAATGGTAAGAAGAAAAACTTTATTATTCTGGATGCGGGAATGACGGAACTCATGCGACCAGCCCTATACCAAGCCTACCACAAAATTCAGAATATCTCCAAATTAACGGATTTAAATGAAGTAAAATACGACGTTGTTGGTCCGATCTGTGAAAGCACAGATTGTTTCGGTAAAGAAGTGGAGCTCCCAGAAACATTTCGTGGCGATCTGATAGCTCTACGAAGCACAGGGGCATATGGAGAAGTAATGGCTTCTCATTACAATCTACGAGACGAGATTAGAGCGGTATATTCCTAAGAATCTTCCATTAATAGTATGGCATTTTAGCTAATCTAGTCACAAGAGAAAATTTGTGTTTGCACCGTAGCTCAGAGGTAACTGGTAGGGAACTCCGAGCACACTCATTGGGTAAAGTATGATTAGGACTCTTCAAAGAAATCACCCAAGCCGCCTAGGTAGAATTCATTTAGTCCGGAGGTGAAATCTTCATAATCGCCATCAGGGATATTGGTTTGCACAAATTCAAGCGATGTTCCTTTCTTGTCTTCATGAAGTTTTATGGTCACAATAGACGGCTCATTATCTTCTCCAAAATACCATTGTTGTATTATTTTCTTACCGAACTCGAATTCCAAGTTTTTACCGGTAATGTCTCCATCCCAGAAGGAAAATTCAGTACCTGGTTCTTCAGTGAATTCAACTTCTGCGCCTGTCCACAATTGAATGCTTTGCGGTTTTGTTAAAGCCAGATAAACTTCCTCAGGAGGAGCGGGTAAGTAGTAATATTTCTTAAAGGTTTTCATTAATCAAATCTAGTTATTATTTGAAAGCATTGATGCCTGTTATGTCCATTCCTGTTATTAATAAATGAATATCATGTGTGCCTTCATAGGTTACTACTGATTCCAGGTTCATCATGTGCCTCATGATAGAATAATCTCCCGTGATTCCCATACCGCCAAGCATTTGTCTCGCATTGCGAGCAATCTCGATTGCAACTTCCACACTATTTCTTTTAGCCATGGAGATCTGTTCAACAGATGCTCTATTTTGAGATTTTAAAACACCTAATCTCCAAACTAATAATTGTCCTTTGGTGATCTCTGTGATCATTTCAGCCAGTTTTTTCTGTTGCAACTGAAAGCCGGCAATAGGCCTTCCGAATTGAATCCTTTCTTTGGAATACCTTAAAGCGGTGTCATAGCAATCCATAGCTACACCAAGTGCTCCCCAGGCGATGCCATAACGTGCTTGGTTTAAGCAGCCTAAAGGACCCTTTAGCCCGGTTATATCAGGAAAGATGTTTTCTTTAGGTATCTCGACATTATCAAATACTAACTCACCGGTGGCTGATGCCCTTAAACTCCATTTGCCCTGAGTTTCCGGTGTGCTAAAACCCTTCATGCCCCGCTCCACGATTAGTCCCCTTATTTTTCCTGCCTCATCCTTAGCCCATACCACAGCGATATCTGCAAAAGGGGCGTTGGAGATCCACATCTTTGCGCCATTCAAAAGATAATGTGAGCCCATATCTTTAATGTTGGTAGTCATGCCTCCAGGATTAGACCCATGATCAGGTTCCGTTAGTCCGAAACATCCCATTAGCTCGCCGGTAGCAAGCTTAGGAAGGTATTTTTTACGTTGCTGTTCCGTCCCATAGGCATAGATAGGATACATCACCAATGAGCCCTGAACAGATGCTGTAGAACGTATTCCAGAATCACCACGCTCGATTTCCTGCATAATGATTCCATAGGCGGTGTAATCAAGACCTGCGCCACCATATTCGATTGGGATCGTTGGCCCAAAAGCTCCAATTTCTCCAAGACCCTTTATCAACTGTTTTGGGAATTCTGCACGTTGTGCGAAGTCTTCAATGATGGGGCTGACCTCTTTCTTAACCCAGTCTCTGGTAGTGCTTCGGATCAGCTTATGCTCATCAGTAAGCAATTCATCTAAAAGGTAGTAGTCTGGTGCTTCGTAAGGATCTTTCCTGATAGATTTTTCCATATTCGCGGGATAAGTTGGGTAAAGAAAATATGCTCATTTCAAAGTTAATAATTTAAGGCAATGGCTGGTTATTACCAATCAATAATTTAAATTTGTTGGATGACTGGACCTCAAAACTATCTGCAGACCGTTGCCTTGAAAGATGTTAAATGTTTCGCCTATCACGGCTTTTACGAAGAGGAGCAATTAACTGGTATCTATTTTTCTCTAGATGTGACGGTTACATTCATTCCGGATCAGGAAACAGAAAATCTGGACAAGACAGTCAATTACGAGGTGTTGAATAGTATCATTCTTAATGAAATGATTGTCGCGAAAAAGCTTCTGGAAACTGTTGTTAAAAACATCCTCGATCAAATAATAGCCAAATACAGTTATCTGAAAACGGCAGAAGTTAGCATTAAAAAACTCAACCCGCCTATGCCAGGGCAGGTAGGTCACTCGTTTGTGCAGCTAAGCTATAACGCAGTATAATTCAACCAACATTTACACAACTGATTGCAAGTAATGGAATTCAACAAAATCAATATAAGTATCTTAGATTTAATTAGAGAAGCGATAGGGGCAGATAATGTCTTTACAGATGAGGAATCTTTTCAGAGATATGGTCATGACGAAACCGAGGATCTTAAGTTTTTTCCAGAGGTGGTAGTTAAGCCAGCAGACACCGCATCTATATCGGCTTTGATGAAAATATGCAACGAACATCACGTTCCGGTAACCCCAAGGGGAGGAGGAACTGGATTGAGTGGGGCGGCTTTACCTGTTTTTGGCGGCGTTCTATTGTCGATGGAAAGGTTTAAAGCCCTTATTGAAATTGATATTGACAACCTCCAGGCTACCGTTGAACCCGGAGTAATTACTGAGGAGTTCATTAATGCAGTTGCGGAGAAAGGTCTGTTGTATCCTGTAGATCCCTCTAGTAAAGGATCCTGCTTTATTGGTGGAAATGTAGCGCATGGCTCTGGTGGTCCGAGGGTGGTAAAGTACGGAACAATTAGGGAGTATATTCTTAACCTCGAGGTGGTTTTGCCCACAGGTGAGGTAATTTGGACTGGAGCAAATACACTTAAATACGCATCTGGTTATAATTTGACACAGTTAATGATAGGCTCAGAAGGAACTTTGGGTGTGGTAACCAAGATTGTAACTAAGCTGATTCCAAAGCCTCAGCAAAGTGTGGTAATGTTGGGTTCGTTTACCGAAAACGAAAAAGCTTGTGCTGCCGTTTCAGCAATATTTAGAGCTGGAATTACTCCCTCTGCACTCGAGTTCATGGAAAGAAAAGGAGTGGAATGGGTTATAAAATTCGATGACATTAAGTTTGATCTTAAGAACGATGTTAATGCCTTTCTAATGATTGAATTTGATGGTGATGACCTGGATAACATCTTTAAAGATTGCGAGAAAGTAAATATGGTGCTTGAAGAGTTTGGTTGCATAGATGTATTATTTGCTGATACCGCTCAACAGAAAGAGGAACTTTGGCGGATGAGGCGCACTATGGCAGAATCGATTAAATCAAACTCCGTGTATAAAGAAGAAGATACTGTTGTGCCCAGAGCAGCGCTCCCGAAACTGATTAACGGTATCAAAGAAATTGGTTCAAAGTATGGTTTCGAAAGTGTTTGCTACGGTCATGCAGGTGATGGAAACCTGCATGTTAACATTATTAAGGCAGGAATGAGTGATCAAGACTGGAAGGATAAGCTCAAGGATGGTATTGTGGAGATCTTCGAACTTACCACGCGTTTGGGTGGTACAATTTCTGGCGAGCATGGTATTGGACTGGTTCAAAAGGAATTTATGCCTATTAAATATAGTGAGGTAAGTCTAGACCTAATGCGTGGGATAAAGAAGGTGTTTGATCCAAATGGAATCATGAATCCCGGGAAGATATTTTAGTTGCGGCTTAATTGTTCAAAAATTAACATCTTATTCTTCTCGCTTTCTGGTATGGGTGCAGAGCTTTTGGTTTGATAATCAAAAGCAACGCAGACTGTTTTCCCTTTGCTACAAACAACTTCTACCCCATCTTTTATTTTGACTAGCAGGTATTCCAGATCGAAACTACTGGTTCCTATTCTGGATGTTCTGACATACATGCTTATTTTGTCTTCAATAAATATAGGTTTGATATAATCAATATTGGCTTTCGCTATAACTACACCCGTTTTTTTCCAATCCCATTTAATGGCGTTCGACCAATACTTCGTTCTTGCGATTTCCATGTAAGTAAAGTATACCGCATTGTTAACATGACCCATCATATCAAAATCTGCAAACCTGGTTTCGATCGTTGTTTTAAACACAAAACTGTCCGTTTGATTGGTTATATCTGCCGTTTTGTCGGTATGTTTGGTTTTATTGCGCCAAAAAGTCTTGAAAATCATAGATAAATGGGTTGGTATAAGAGTTGAATATGTGGTTGGTATAAACGTACAAATTAAAAGGAAAATATAAAATGACACTAGTAAAATTCAACAACAGAACCAGAAGCAGTGCGCCTTACTTTAACAACGTATTCGACTCATTGTTTAATGAAGCAATAAATAAAAATTTAACGATCAATAAAGTTCCTGGTGTTAATATTTTAGAAACTGAAGGTAACTACAAGATCGAACTTGCTGCCCCAGGGTTGACGAAAGAAGACTTTCAAATCAACCTAAAAAAGGATACCTTATCTGTTTGGGCGGAGAAAAAAGCACATGAGGGAGCCGATAACAAAGAATACTCACGAGTTGAATTCGATTATCGTTCTTTCGCAAGATCGTTTGTGCTTCCTGAAAGTGTAGATGCTGATAATATTTCTGCAGAATATGTAAATGGTATTTTAAACATTACTATTGGCAAAGACGTAGCAAAATCACAAGAAAAAGAGATTAAAGTTTCATAAGTAAGAGTGAGTTTTGGTTTTAAGGTTAGGGTATGTCGTAAGACATGCCCTTTTTTTATTTCAATTTCTTAAATTGGCAGCTCATCTATAAGATTTGTATGATCAAAAGACTGTTGTTGCTATTCGTGTTTGTTTGTTCAATAACCAACTCCTTTTCTCAAGGTGTGTCCAAGGCAGCTGTTGTTGAAGCTTCGAAAAAAGCTATCGCAATTGAAACTGAAAACCAAAAGTTGGAACTACAAAAGATCTGGAGTCAGAAGGTTGTAACACAGGGAGCTTTTGAGATGAAATTTGCGTATCGGATTCTAGGAGAAAAACCAGCCGATGGAAGAAGTCTTTATATTTCACTACACGGCGGTGGTAACACCTCTTCAGCGGCAAACGATCAACAGTGGAAAAACCAGATTAACCTTTATACGCCAAAGGAGGGTGTTTATTTGGCGCCAAGAGCACCTACAAATACCTGGAATCTTTGGCATGAAGATCATATTGATGATATGTTTGCTGAAATAGTGAAGGCTGCTGTCTTGAATGAAGGTGTTAATCCAAATAAAGTTTATTTATTAGGGTATTCTGCAGGGGGCGACGGCTTATTTCAACTTGCGCCTAGAATGGCTGACTACTGGGCTGCGGCGTCAATGATGGCTGGTCATCCTGGCGATGCCTCGGCACTTAGTCTGAGAAACCTGCCCTTCGCAATTTATATGGGAGGAGCAGATTCCGCCTACAAACGCAACGAACTAGCGAAGGTCTGGGCTGAAAAATTAGATAGTTTACAAACTAAGAATCCTGGAAGTTATGTGCATGACGTGCATATTTATGAGGGGTTGCCGCATTGGATGAGCAGGAGGGATACGAATGCTATCCAATGGATGGCATCTTTTACAAGGAAAGCTCTTCCTTCGAAAGTTGCCTGGCATCAAGACGATCGCCACCACCAACAATTTTACTGGTTGGGAACGCCTCTGCCTGAAACAGGTAAAGAAGCTGTGGTGTCTATAACTAAAAATACAATTACCATTGAGCGTAACGACAACGCTCAACTATATATCTACTTAAATGACCAGCTTCTAAATCTAGATAAGAAGATAAAAGTGGTATTAAATGGAAAAACCGTGTATAACAATAAAGCGGACAGAAAACTTGCCTTGATTCAAACAACTGCTAAACGCTTAGATTTGGATTTGGTGTTTTCTGCCCGCCTGCTTATAAAAGACGGTAAAGTTATAGAACAGTAATCTTAGGTGTAACCCAGGATTTTTAGAACCTGCTTGCTATTTTGTTCTTCTCCAAATACCTCGAAGTTGAAAGTCTCATCGCGGTTGCGGCGAATGATTACGTGTTTCGGACTAGGTAGCAAACAATGGTGTATTCCACCATATCCACTTAATACCTCCTGATACGCCCCGGTGTTGAAGAAACCAAGGTATTGTACCTTTCTTGTTTTCGGCATGAATACACTGTTCATGTGCGCTTCCTGATTGTAATAATCTTGGCCATCGCAAGTGATACCTCCTAAATTGACACGCTCATATTCTGCATCCCAGTTGTTTATTGGTAACAAGATGTATTTCTGGTTTAAAGCCCAAACATCTGGTAAATTTGTGATGAAAGAACCGTCAAGCATCAACCATTTCTCTCTGTCGTTCTGCTGCTTTCTGCCCAGTACTTTGTAAAGAATACCGGAAGCCTCAGCAACAGTATATTTTCCAAACTCTGTGATGATATCAGGTTCAACAACGTCGTGTTCTGCACAGATTTCTTTGATCCTTTTAACGATCTCATTAACCATATATTCATAGTCGAAATCGAATACTAAAGAGTCTTTGAATGGCATGCCACCACCAATATCGAGCGTATCTAACTCTGGATTGATCTTTTTGAATTTGCAGTATAACGTTACATATTTTTCAAGTTCATTCCAGTAGTATGGTGAATCGGTAATACCAGAGTTGATGAAGAAGTGTAGCAACTTTACCCTAAAGTTTGGATTTGTAGAGATCTTATTGTTATAAAAATCAATGACATCTTCCATACGTATCCCTAATCTGGAGGTATAAAATTGAGAATCAGGCTGTTCCTCTGCGGCGATACGAATCCCAAGATTACATGGAGTATCCATTTCCACCTCATCGTCAAAAAGGTTGAACTCCTCCTTATTATCAAGAACTGGTATGATGTTCTTATATCCATCATGCAACATATCAATGATATACTGCTTGTATTGATAGGTTTTAAAGCCGTTACAAATAACTGTGATGTCTTTCGTTAGAGAACCTTTTTTCTCTAATGCTTCAATCATTGGCATATCGAAGGCTGAAGAGGTTTCCAAGTGGATGCCATTTTTTAAAGCTTCTTCTACGATGTGTTTAAAGTGAGAACTCTTGGTACAATAACAATATTTATAATCCCCACGATAGTCGTTTTTAATGATTGCAGTTTGAAACAGAAGCTTAGCTTGCTGGATTTTCTTACTGATCATTGGAAGGTAAGTGAAGCGTAATGGAGTACCATAAGTCTCAATCATCTCCATTAAATTAAGATCCTGAAAGTATAATTCGTCGTCTATAACGCTGTATCCTTCCTGAGGAAAACCAACACTTAGATCAAGAAATTCGGAATAGCTTTGCATTTACAGTTATTATAATTTTTGCAAAAATGTAATTTTAAATTGAGAATTGGTCTTTAATGAATAATATTTATTGTTAAACAAATGTACATTTTCAGCGCTCGTTTAAATGTATTTCTGCCAACATACAACGTGCGCTTCCTCCTCCGTGTTTTTCTATATTGTATATAGGAGCGTTTACAATTTTATTATATTTCGCTAAGCGCCCAATCTGTTCTTCTGATAACGAGTTAAATGCTTGTTCAGACATAACTAACAGGAGTTCACCTTTTTTGTTTTCTACCTGGAGCATGTTCCCCGCGAAGTGATTCATCTGGTCGAGGGTGATATCAATAACGTCTTTTTCATTATGTTTAAGTGACACAACTACTTTATCTCTCTCTTTTAAATCAGGAATGGCATTTAAACAGATCACTGCAAATTGATCTGCAATACACATCATCACATTGGTGTGATAGATTGGAAAACCGCTTTGATCAATACCATTAAATAATACGATGCTGTATCCGGTCTGCTCACAAAAGTCCGCTATAACCTTTTCATCGGTTCTAAGTGATCTACAAGCATATGCAATCCTAGCGTTACGGTCTAACACTAAACTTCCGGTACCCTCCAAAAAGCTATTATTAAGTTCATGGGTACTAAGATCCACCAGTTCACTGATGATAAACTTTCTGTTTAATTCTTCGAGGATATCTTTCCGTCGCTCCAATCTTCTATTTTTAGAAAACATCGGATAGAGCACGACCTTTCCATCTTCATGAAAAGAGATCCAGTTATTAGGGAATATAGAATCGGGAGTTTCAGGATCCAATGTGTCACTGATTACCGTTACGTCGATATCGTTTTCGCGAAGTTTGGTTACAAAAGCATCAAACTCCAGAAGTGCCTTTAGCTGAACACCATCATCATTAGTTTTCTGCTGAAATTTATTATTGCTCGCCGTCTCTTGATTGAATTTAAAGTCGACCGGCCTTATCATTAACAAATGACTGGTAGTCTGCATTATATGTCGTCTCTTAGAATAGGTAAACTCATGCAATGGAAACCGCCTCTCGCGCGAGATAATTCAGCAGAAGGCATTAATATTAGTGTATCCTTTATCGTTTCCGCATCCACTGCGCCGTTTTCCAGATCATTAATGAGGTCTTTCACATTAACTACCGCGAATCCGTTGTCCTTGAAAGCTTCAATGGTTTTATCATTCCTATCATAACCCAGAACTACACCTTCTTTTAAGGCGAGCAGGTTACAGGAATCCGTCCATTGTTCTCTTGCATCATATGGGAAGGTGCCATTTCCGCTATAGATGAATTTTGTAGGTTCCTTGCTGTTAAGGTCAGTCTGACTAATATCGTCTAGCAGTGCTTCAATACTTTCGAAGCTTTTAGGAGCCCCGGTGGACTTCTTATTGAATTGTAGAATCTCGGTAATTTCCTTATTATCTGGTGCAATTAAAAAGTCAATTGGCTCCAGGGGATTTATCAGGTGATATTTTGAAATGGAACTTAACAGCGTCCATACATTCCGTTTTACCTGAGTAAATATAGTATCGATGTGCATAAAATCACGTTTATTAGGCACCTTCACTACCGTCACCTTTTCTACCACATCGTTTTCAAACAGTAACCTGATTGCTTCATTGGCGCCGTATGCAGAAGTTCTCTCGCTGCAACCAATCAAAACATGATTTTTACTAACCGTCATCACATCGCCACCCTCCAAAGTTGTACGGTGTTCATCTTCTTCACCGGGTCTAAGAAAGTGCTGAATTGGATCAGGAATTTCTAATACATGGTCCTTGTATTCATTAAAAATATTATGGTTAAAAAATATGTACCTCATAAGCAGTGTTTCTCTGCTTCGAGCTTTTTTTGCAGGCTTATTTAAAAGGATGTAATTATTAATGGTGATTCCAACATCCCTTGTAAAGATTAGATTGGGAATGGGGGCAAAGATCATCAAGTCATTTTCCAGACTCCCTGAAATGAAGATCTTTGCCAATATCTTCGTGTCAGTTTCCAGCATCTGTAGTTGCAATTTATAGGTACAACCTTCAATGGCACATACTGCTGCCACTAATTTTTTCTTTGTTGAAGCATCTTCCAGTATATCTGAAAGTAGATTTTGAATCTCAATAACGGCGCGAGAATTATGAAAATCGGGATGATTGGGCTTAAAAAATGATCGGTTGGAAGTATCAGCATCAATAACGGCCAATTTGCCTTTGATTTTTTCGGGATCTAAAAAGTACATGAGCAGCTTTACATAGTAATCGTACTCATCTTTTCTTATGGTGTCCAAGTGGACAATATCCTCAAAAAGCCAATCCTGAGCTTTTGAGGGCACAACTTTACCGAGGCCGCTATCGGGACTATGGATTAGAAGCTTCCGCAGACGGCCAATTTCAGTGCTTACATTTACTTTAAAGGTCTCAGTTTTATCCGTCATATGTTGATTGTCCAATTACAAAGCTATCTATTTTTTAGAATATAATATTCGCTCATTGTGTCGAATTTGGTTATTTTTGACCATGAATTTTATCATTACAGCTGCACTCAATGGCGTTAAACAACTTTACAATGAAGACGTTGCCGAGAGTGTAATTAACATACAAGATACCCGTAAAGAATTTGAAGGACAGGCCACTATTGTCGTATTCCCACTTATTAAATTTTCAAAAAAATCACCAGAAGCTACCGCAAATGATCTGGGATCCTATCTTGTTGAGCATGTAGAAGAGGTGATCGCATTCAATGTCGTAAAAGGCTTTTTGAATCTGAGTATAGTAGATTCTTACTGGTTTGACTTGATGAACAGTCAGCTACTTGATCCCTCATTTGGAACATTCAAACCGAATGGCAAAAAGGTGATGGTAGAATATTCTTCGCCAAACACCAACAAACCTCTGCACCTCGGTCACGTTCGAAACAATCTTTTGGGTTATTCTGTTGCAGAACTTCTAAAAGCTAGTGGATATGATGTCTACAAAGTTAATCTGGTTAATGACAGAGGAATCCATATTTGCAAATCTATGTTGGCATGGCAGAAATGGGGAAATGGAGAGACGCCGGAAAGCACTGGGTTGAAGGGCGACCATCTTGTCGGCAAGTACTATGTGATCTTCGATAAAGAGTATAAAAAGGAAATTGAGTCGTTAAAAATTGCAGGCGAAACAGAAGAAGAGGCAAAGAAGAATGCGCCATTAATTAAGGAGGCGCAAAAGATGTTGCTCGATTGGGAAGCAGGCGATGCTGAAGTTATTTCGCTTTGGGAGAAGATGAATGGTTGGGTATACAAAGGTTTTGATGTTACCTACAAGAACCTTGGTGTCGACTTCGACAAATATTATTATGAAAGCAACACCTATCTGTTAGGTAAGGGGATTGTTGATGAAGGTCTGGAGAAAGGAGTATTTTTCAAAAAACCTGATGGGTCGGTTTGGATAGATCTTACCAATGATGGATTAGATCAAAAACTGGTGTTGCGTGCAGATGGAACTTCAGTATACATTACCCAGGATTTGGGAACTGCTCAGATGAAATATGATGATTTCAATATGGATGAGTCGTTATATGTTGTTGGAAATGAACAAGACTACCACTTCAAGGTTTTGTTCTTAATACTGGATAAATTAGGTAAAACCTGGGCTAAAGGCTTACACCATTTGTCTTACGGCATGGTAGATCTACCAAGTGGTAAAATGAAGTCTAGGGAAGGGACCGTAGTTGATGCGGACGATTTAATATCAGAAATGGTATCAACTGCTAGACAAAAAACGGAAGCATTAGGTAAGGTCAATAACTTATCAGAAGATGAGAAAGATAGTTTATACTATCAGATTGGGATGGGAGCGCTAAAGTATTTCTTGCTTAAAGTAGAACCTAAAAAAAGATTGCTGTTCGATCCTGCAGAGTCAATTGATTTTCAAGGAAATACAGGTCCGTTCATTCAGTACACGCACGCAAGGATTAAATCGTTGTTAGCTAAAGCTTCCTATGTAACGGCTAAAACTTCAAATGACATGGCGCTTTCAGAGACTGAATCTGACATGATCATTTTATTGTCTAAATATCCAATTGAAATAGAAGGAGCTGCTAAGGCATATAGTCCGGCAACATTGTCAAACTATCTATATGAAATAGCGAAATTGTTTAATAAATTCTATCATGAGGCACCACCAATTTTTAAAGAAGAAGATGCAGAGCTAAAGCAATTTAGATTAAATATTAGTGCTGTAACGGCAGACCTTTTAAAAAGAGGAATGCATATTCTTGGAATTACTGTCCCAGAAAGAATGTAGTTACTTTTGTTTGGTATGTTCAGTTCCAGCTTTAGTTTCCACAATTGATTTTCTGCGGAAAATAGGGAATGTCATTGGGCTTTTGGATGGTCTTTCATCTCCAAGTAAAACACCCCATTGTTTGAAGGTTTCTGTACGATCGAAGATTACTTTCAATACGGCTATGATTGGCATAGACAGAAACATTCCGGATATTCCCGCAATACTTCCTCCTATTATTACGCCAAGAATGGCAAATAATGCATTTATTTTAACTTTAGATCCTACTATTCGAGGCATTAAGATATTGTTATCTAGAAATTGAACAACTGCGATTACAATTAATACTGTTAAAACCGGGCCCATTTCAGTCGAAGAGGTAAGGGTAAGAAGGACACCAATAATATTTCCAATTAATGCACCTACATATGGAATAAGGTTCAGCACAGCGAAAATTACACCGATTAGGAGGGCATGCTTTATATCTAGAAAGAATAAAATGCCCCCTAATAAAATGGTCATATAAGTTACCTGAATCAATAAGCCTAAAAGGTAGTTTTTTATAATAGCCTCAGTTTCATAGATCGCATCTTTAACTCGGGCATGGTGTTCTTTCTTAAACCACATGAAAATGAATCTCAGCAAGATGTCCTTATAAAAAAGCATTAAGTAAATGTAAATAGGCAATAAGCCTACAAAAACAAAAAGTGAACTTAGCGTTACTGCCGCGCCACTTGCTGCCTTACCAGCCATACCTAGAAGGTCATTGCTTTTATCGTTTATAAACTTAACCTGCTCAGTAGTAGAGTAAGAACTGATTCTACCTATCCATTTGCTTAAAGAGGTTAAGTGAGTGCTCACATTGCTTTTAATCTGCGGAAAGTCGCTAACCAGCAAAGCAATTTGAGAAGAAAAGAACCAGACTATTAGACCAAGAAAAATTGACATCGCTAATATTGGGATGATAATTGCCGCAACTTCCGGGAACTTTATTCTTATAAAGAATCTGAAGACTGGCAACAGCAGAATACTGATGAAGAAAGCCATGACCACAGGCATTATAATTTGGTTTCCGATAACCAGAACTGCAATAACTAGAACTAAACCAAGCAATTCAATTGACCTTCGGACGGTTAGGGGCATGTCTTTCATTAGTAATTTGTTGTTTTTTCAATTTTTTAACATTGAAAGGTATCAAATGTTTGGCTAGTTTTGTCTTTTATAAAAGCTAAAAATCTGGTGATGACGTCAAATGATACTATAGTTGCTTTATCCACTCCGCCAGGAATCGGTGCGATAGGAGTGATCCGTTTGTCCGGGAAGGATGCCATAACTATTACTAACAATGTGTTTTCTGGAAGGGACTTGCTAAAACAAGCCTCACACACCATACATTTTGGTACAATTAAGGATGGTGATCAAGTAATTGATGAGGTTTTGGTGAGTTTATTTGTTGAACCGAAATCATATACAAAGGAAAATGTTGTGGAGATTTCTTGTCACGGATCCAATTACATTATTCAGCAGATTATCTCCCTGTTGATTAAAAAAGGGGCTAGTGCGGCTAAGCCGGGCGAATTTACACTACGGGCGTTTTTAAATGGATCATTAGACCTTTCACAAGCGGAGGCCGTAGCAGATTTGATCTCTTCAGATTCGGCGGCTGCGCATCAGGTAGCAATGAATCAATTAAGAGGCGGTTTTAGTACGGAGTTGAACATTCTAAGAGATCAATTGATCCATTTTGCTTCGATGATTGAACTGGAACTTGATTTTGCCGAAGAGGATGTAGAGTTTGCGAACCGCGATCAACTTCAAGATCTGATCTCCAAGATCAATTTAGTGATCAATAAGCTGATTCGATCCTTCGAACTTGGCAACGTAATTAAATCGGGCATCAACACCGTAATTGCCGGTCGCCCTAATGCTGGTAAATCCACTTTGCTGAACGCGTTACTCAACGACGATAGAGCGATTGTTAGTGAGATACCAGGGACAACGAGGGATACTATTGAAGAAGTCTTAAATATCGGAGGTATTAACTTTAGATTAATAGATACGGCGGGAATCCGTGAAGCAACTGATGCGATAGAGGCGATAGGCGTGGAGAAAACAATGCAGAAGATCAATCAATCTGCACTGTTAGTTTATTTATTTGACGTAGTTAACCTGTCCGTTTCCGAAATCAGGGAGGATATAGAAAGGTTGTACAAACCAGGAATAACGATGCTGGCAATTGCAAATAAGATAGATTTATCTTACAATGATCGATTGAAAGAGTTGCAATTACCCTCAGATATTAAATTCATGGCGATCTCGGCTAAAGAAAACCACCAGATTGAAGAACTGAAACAGTTGATCTATGAGTCAGCAGTAGGCGATAAGCTTTCTGATAACCATACCATGGTAACGAACATCAGGCACGTTGAGGCGCTGCAAAAAACTAGAACAGCGTTAGATAGCGTGATGAACGGATTAGATAACCCAGTTACTTCAGATTTCTTGGCGATGGATATTAAGCAGGCGCTGTACTATCTAGGTGAGATTACCGGACAGGTCACTACAGATGATTTACTGGATAATATCTTTAGTAAGTTTTGTATCGGCAAATAATCGCACAAAAAATCACAAAATAAGCACATAATAAATCGACTTAAATCGCTGTAATTAACCATTATAGCGATTTTTTTGTTGGCTTTATTTTTTGGAACTATCGGTTAGTTTTGGTTAATTTTGTTCCTTATTTGTTCCCCAAAAGTTGATTTGTTCCTCATGGATTTTGAGGGGGGAGATAACTGGACACTTTTAAACACTTTATTACAAAAAAATACACTTTTAACCGGTTTTTTACATGAGTTCTAATATTCGGGTAGCCAGAATTTGTCAGCATTGCGGAGTAGCGTTTGAAGCTAAAACAACGGTTACGAAATTTTGCAGTGAGCCATGTGGTAAACGAGCTTATAAGGCCAATTTGCGAAAGAATAAGGTTGAAAGAAGTCAACGGGAAACGAAGATTATTAAGGACAGGCCATTAGAAGATTTAAAAGCGAAAGAGTTTCTTACAGTTCGTGATGTTGCCCTTCTGCTTAATAGTTCAAAGCAAACGGTTTATAATCTCATTAATTCAGGGATTATTTATGCGGTGAACATTAAGGTCAAAAAAACATTGATCAAACGTTCTGAGATAGATAACTTATTTAACCTGCCGGAAGTAGTTCCGGTTGCGAAAAGGGAATCTAAAGTGAGGCAGCTTAATGAAAATGAATGTTATTCAATGTCTGAGATTCAAACAAAATTCGGGGTGTCGGACAAAGCATTATATAACCTGATAAAAAGAAATAACGTCCCGAAGTTTCAAAAGGGCAAATATGTATATGCATCCAAAAAGATAATTGACGAATTGTTAGCAGCTAAAAATTGATAATATGGCAAAGGTCACGTTAAGAAAGAAGCCAATCACAAAGGGCAGGCAAGCTTTGTACCTAGATTATTATCCTCCCATAATGCATCCGGATACCGGGAAGCCAGTCCGGAGGGAATATCTTAAAATCTATGTGTTTGACCGGCCACGAACGGAGATAGATAAAGAACATAACAGAGAAACGCAAAAGTTGGCAGAAAACCTGCGGGCGATGCGGCAGATTGAGATTCAGAATTTGAGGTTCGGTTTTCTGTCTGATAGTAAACGCAACGCCGATTTTATTAATTTCTTCAAAGAAACAGCTATAAAGCGCAGTGGTTCCAATGCAGATAACTGGAATATGGCGGTTCAATATTTTATCAGTTTCGCTGGTCAGCAGTTACGCTTTGCAGATCTTAACGAGATTTTGTGTGAAGATTACCGGGATTACTTATTGAAAGCCCAAAGTATCGGGAGAGCCGGAAGGAGCATATCAACCAATACCTCAGTAAGCTATTTTGGCAAATTCCGGGCGGCTTTAAAAGCTGCTTTCAAAGCAGGATATATTTCTACCAATTTGGGAGAACGCATTGATGGTATCAAGGCAAGGGAAACCCATCGGGAATATTTATCGCTTGAAGAACTTCAGCGGCTGGCAAAAACTGAATGTGAATCGCCTGTCATAAAAAAAGCATCGCTGTTTTCGTCGCTGACAGGGCTACGGTTCTCCGATATCGAAAAGCTTACCTGGAGCGAAGTAAGAGGCACAGAGGATAATTATTATCTCCAATTCAGGCAGGAGAAAACAGAAGGGACAGAAAACCTGCCGTTATCTGATCAGGCGGTGTCCTTGTTAGGCGAACGCACATCAGCGAACGAAAAAGTATTTATAGGTTTGAAGTATGCACATATCGATGCGTTTCTTCCGAAGTGGTTGCTTAAAGCAAAAATTGAAAAGCATGTAACTTTTCATAGTTTCAGACACACTTATGCAACTTTACAACTCGCGTCAGGCACTGATATTTATACAGTATCTAAGATGTTGGGGCATCGTAACCTGAAAACCACACAAGTTTATACAAAGATTGTTGATTCAAAGAAAAAGGAAGCAGCCAACAGAATAAAGCTGGATTTACTTTAAGCATCTGCCCTATGCAACATTTTAAGGATTTTATTATCAGGCTTCACACCTTTGATATTCAACGTAAGCAAAGAAATACCATATCAGGTGGAATTCAAACCATAGTACCGGGTACCAGTTACTACGATCTAAGTAATGAGAACCCTTATTTGTCCTCCGATTTTAGGAATCGGTTAACAGAATTAACAGAACTGGCAGTTACAGATCTTTTAATGCTCTCTGATGAACAAATACGCAATCATGTGCAACGTCTGGAACAGATCAAGGGTCGGTTTCAAGATTTTTGGAAGAAATATTATGGAAGTCGTGCCCCTTTTTCTCAAAACGACAGGATATTGCTTTTTTCGAACCTACAGCTACAAGAAAATTTCATAGTGCTAGGCCTTAGTTCGGAGGATACAGCTATACAGATAACAGATCAGTTCTTGGATGATTTATGTGACTCCGTACAAGCCAAAGAAGAAGCTATAAAAAAGCTGGAGCAAACCGTTCAGAGAGTAACAGTCTCGGAAGAGAAAGAAGATATTAAATGGGCGACTAAATATGAATCGGGAAAAGGTGCGCCTAGTTTTAAATCCCCGGAAATCATTGAGGCATTTTATGATATTCTAAAGCCTTATTTCTTAAATGAAGACCGGGAGCAGCTTGCGAACTTATTGCAAACAAACTCTACAGAAACCGGCCTGCTTTTATTTAACGGTTTTGGTAATCAGCTTGCGGATGCATTTAAACAATTGCTTGATTCTAATCTGGTTGTGGGGTGTAACCAAGGAGAACTGGAAAATTGGATACTTAATCATTTTCTATACCGGGATAAAGGAAAACCGAAGAAATTCACTGAAAAATATCTGAACAATATCATCTCTTCCACAACAAAGCAATGTCAATCTCCGATATTAGATGTGAAGAAAAAAGATGACGGACAGTTTGGAATTTTCCCCTCACAAAGAAATAAGAGAAATCACAAAAAATAATAGGGTTCTGGGAGGGTTATAGGATTACCCCCTTGTAACCCTGCAAAGCATCATTATATCATTGCGGCATAAACTTAAATAATGCCGTTATGGAACAATTTACATTCGAGCAATTACCACAGGCAGTGAGTAAACTGCATGAGAAACTGAACAGTATTGAACAGTTGCTAAAAGAAGGGCAGCACCAGCCACAGGATACTGATGAGCTGTTAAGCATTTCAGAAGCTGCCCGGTTCATCAATCTTTCGGTGCCAACTATTTATAGTAAGGTTAGCCGAAAAGAAATACCTGTAAATAAGCAGGGTAAACGTCTTTATTTTTACAAATCAGAACTTATCAACTGGATTAAATCCGGCAGGAGGAAAACTGCTTTTGAAATTCGGCAGGAGGCAGAGCAAATACTGACCTTAAATAAACGCAGGGCAAATCGCATAAATGAACCTTATTGATCCACAGAAATGAATATTCAGGTATTAAAAAAGTGGTCGATAGTCGATTTTCTCAGGTCGGTTGGAATTGACCCTAAATTTATAAAAGGTAATGATTACTGGTATATCTCACCTTTCCGGGATGAACGAACACCTTCCTTCAAGGTCAATCAAAAAATGAATGTGTGGTATGATCACGGAATAGGCAAGGGTGGGAACTTGATTGATTTTGCAGTCCTTCATTTTAATTGCTCTGTTAGTGATTTATTAAAGAAGTACCCAGAAGAACATCCATCTTTTTCTTTTCACCCGCCTCTGCATACGGAAGGTTTGCCGGTGCATCAGCAACTCATTGCTGATGAAAAGAAAAATAATGATGGCGGAAAAATAATAATTCTTGAAGCCCGGCCATTAACAGACAAAATATTACTCGACTATCTAAAGAGCCGGTGTATCTCGCCAGATATAGCTAAACTTCATTGTAAAGAAGTCGATTTTCTGCTATACGGTAAAACGAGAACAGTTATTGGTTTTCAAAATAACGAGGGAGGGTATGAATTAAGAAGTCGGGATTTTAAAGGTTGCAGCTCGCCTAAAGCGGTCACTTTTATTAATTCTGGAATGAAATCACTTGCAGTTTTTGAAGGCTTCTTTAATTACCTGTCAATCCGTTCAATGAAACAACGGGCTACTAATCTATCGACAAATTTTCTCGTACTTAATTCGCTCGCACTTTTTCATTCTTCTCGTCCACTCATGGAAAAACATGAACGTGTTAATCTCTATCTGGACCGGGATAAAGCCGGAGTTAAACATACTCTCGAAGCTTTGCATTGGGATAATAAGAGATATACAGATCGAAGCAATTTGTACCATGATTATAAGGATTTGAATGAGTGGCTTACTCATCATAAGCCCGACATAAAACACCTGCCTCAGATACAAAGATCTTCTTGGCGTTAGGGTAGCCAGCTATGTTTTGGTAAAACCAAAACGCTGTATCAATCATCCGCAGCAGCGGATTCACTGATGGTTTTTCATCCGCCTCTAGCGGATTCAAAAAAGGGAGGGAGCTTATGGAAAAGCAAAATGTAATCAAAAGCAAGGGAGGCCGACCGAAGAAAACAATAAAAAGGGAACAGCTAATGGCTTTAAAATGCACATCGTACGAACGGAAAGTGATTGAAACCCGAGCCAAAAGTGCCAACCTCTCCGTGTCAGAATATCTTCGGGAACTTGGACTGACCGGGAAAATCGACAGCCGGAATAAAGCTTTGCCAAAAGAGGTTTTAAGTTTTACCGCTACTTTGAATCACATGGCGGCAAATCTGAACCAGATAGCCCGGAAGCGAAATGGAACCGATGAACTCAGTCCATTGGAACGTGCCGGATTGAAGGTGCAATCAGGACAGGTAAAGGAGCTGGCAATAGAAATTAAAAACTACTTACGATGATCGGTCATGTTTCAATAGGAGCGTCTTTTTATCACTGCATCAGTTATTGCCTGGAAGATAAGCGGGAGTTGTCAGAAGAGCAAAAACAGCGGTTATCTGAAAATGATGCTTTACAACATCGGGAAAGGGCGGAGGTTCTAGAATACAATAAATGCTTTGGAAACAAACATGAGTTGACGGAACAATTCAAAGATGTTCAGAAACTAAGCAGGCGTATAGAGAAGCCGGTGCTGCATTTATCCCTTCGGTTAGCTCCCGGTGAATCGCTGACCAAAGAGCAATTGATAGAGATAGGCAGGTCATGTGCCAAGGAGTTCGGCATAGCCGAAAATCAATATATCTGCGTATTGCATAAAGATACCAAAGAACAGCATATACACATTGCGGCCAATAGAGTTGGCTTTGATGGGAAAGTAGCCAGTGATAGCAATAGTTATAAACGCATGGCCGCTCTTTGCCGCAACCTGGAAAAGCAGTATCATTTAAAGGAGGTGTTGAGCCCCCGTGCCTTTTTATCTGCTAAAGACAGAGCATTGCCCAGGTACGATAACAGGAAGGAGAAGTTAAAAACAGATATCCGAAATGCCTTAGAGAAGGCAACTTTATACTCAACTTTTGAACAACAGATGAAGACCCGGGGATATAAAGTAATTAAAGGTCGTGGAATATCTTTCATAGATAATAAAAAGGTAAAAATCAAAGGGAGTGAGGTTGGTTTTTCATTGGGAAAGATTGAAAAGATATTAAGCCTGAAACAGCAGCTCGAGATGAATCGGTCCGAACGGCAAAGTAAAGGCCATGAAAATACGCTCTTTAATAACTCCGTACAAGCACGGTCGGGGTCATCTGTCGGACATCATCATACAGATGAATTGGTTGAGATAATTGAAAAGCAAATTTCTGGAATCTTATATCAATTGATGAAGCCGGAATATGGGGGTGACCATGTGAACCCGGAACTAATTAAAGAGGTGAAAAGAAAGAGAAGAAGTATATCTATAAGCCGTTAAAAAATGCTTTTTATGGGAACTACAACAAATAACGAACAACCTGGAACAGAAATATTAGGCTTGGTACTGGAGGAGTTAACTCAGGAACAGAAATCTACAAATCAAACTATTGCTGATTTAGTAACAGCAGTTAATAGTTTAGGCAACAAGGTAGATGCTTTCAAAAATGAGTTGGAAAAGCCAAAATCGATATCAGTAGTTGCTGATACAAAGTCTATCCAACATAGTATACAAAAGGGGATAACAGATATAAAAATAATGCTCGGCTCCCAACCAAAAAACATTATCCGCAAATTTCAAATATTGCTGTTCCCTGAACAAGACGCTAAGTTATTCTATAAGATAGTGTTTGGCCGCTGGTTTTTAATGATAGTAATTGCTCTGTTTATTCTGAATGTATATAACTGGAGTATTCATTACACTGATACCCAAAAGGAAATTAAACTGCAGCAATTAGAAAATGATAGAATAAGACGAGCCTGGACGTATATGTATTTGAATAATAGTAAAAAAGTTAAGGCGACGATGGAAAAAGCGTATTTGAAAAGCGAATAGACAGTTCCCTTCAAATTTTGTTTGTCCGATTTATTTGTATGTTTACTTCCTGTGTAACGATAAGACCCATTTTTTAGGTCTTTTGATTACAATAAAGGTAATGGCAGACAGTGTATATATATCTCTGAATTTAACTCAACAGCAACTGGAATTTATGAAATTGCTTGAAGAGCATGAAATAGATATATTTCGCTTTGAGGAGATTGAAAATCAGCTAAACCAAAAGTTCGAAAATCTTAATGAGATCTTGGAGAATCTGGTTCATAAGGAATTACTATCCAGAATTGAAAAAGGAAAGTTTTGTCGTGCAAATTTCCGTGATGAAAACGTGATAGGAACGTTCGTTGTAAAGCAAGGTGCGGTCGCTTACTGGTCTGCGTTGAACTTACACGGATTGACTGAACAATTTGCCAATACCATATTTATACAAACCCCCCACAGAAAAAAGGATAAAGTTCTTTTAGGCACCGCCTATAAATTTGTGACAATTTCAGAAAGTAAGCGTACCGGGATAATTACCAATGGTTATGGAAACACCAGGTATCCTTTAACAGATATCGAGAAAACAATTATAGACTGTTTTGACCAACCCCAATATTCGGGCGGATATGCCGAGCTGATACATGCTCTCAGCCAGGCAGATTTAAGTACTGAAAAGATGATTCGTTATTGCAAAGCTGTTGGTAATACCGCAGTAACCAAGCGTATTGGCTTTCTGGTAGAGCTGTTTGGCAAGCAGGAGCTAAAGGGGTTTATTGGTTTTGCAAAGCAACAAGCGAACGAAAAGTACAACCTTATAGATCCTCAGGTTTCAGAAAAGGGTGAGTTTTTGGCTGAATGGAAACTGCGGCTAAATATTAGCCGGGACGAATTACTTAATCTTTCAGAAAAACAGTACTGATGATTTTAAGAAAGGAGATAAAAAGGATTGCCCTACAAAAATGTAACACGTTCCACTAGATAAAGATTGGATGTTAGGGCATTTTATTGATGCTATCTATTCAATTCCGGCTTGCCCAGAAAGCCTGGTATTTAAAGGAACCTGTCTGAAAAAATGCTTCATTCCTGATTACTGTTTTTCTGAAGATCTGGATTTTACGGCAATAAAGCCGGCTTTCATTTGGACGCAGAGCAACAACCAATAACTCATCAATCCTCTGATAAACTGGCAAATACAGACCAAAAGATTCCCTGCTATAATTTAAAGGAAGTAATGTCTGAAAAGCTAAGCCCTGATACAACGCTCTTATTCAGCACCCCGAGATTATTTATTTGTCAAGCAACCTGGCAGATATAGAATGGCCTGTAATAGTTGAAGCATTTTATGAAAAGATGAAGTTTAAAAACCTCGAATTCACCGGCATTGATCAATTTATAAATGATATAAAAAGCTGAAAGGAGCCTGGAAGAATAGCCCCATTAGCAAAAATTAAATATTTTGTAGCCTGATTACTGAACTTTTTTTGTAAATATCAATAATTGATTTACATTTGTAGGCGGACTACTGACAAAAAAGTGAAAAAAAAGATAAATGAATTAGTTCAAATGCATACTGGAGTATATGCAAAGCCCCAACTTGAGGGTGAAGTTTACTATATTCAAGCCAGGCATTTTGATAAAAACAGAGAGTTTCTAGCATCTGTTAAACCAGATTTGCCTGGGGATATGAAGCGGGAAAAGCATTATTTGACCGTGGGTGATGTAATAGTTGCCTCAAAAGGCTATGATCATTTTGCAGTAGCCTATAAAGGGGTTATCAAGCCAGCAGTTGCTTCATCTATGTTTATCGTGCTCCGTATTGAAAAGGCGAACATGCTGTTGCCCGATTTCTTGGCTTGGTTTATTAATCATTCTTCTACGCAAAATATATTGTTAGCAAATTCTAAAGGCACTTCCCTGCCCTCTATAAGCAAAGTTGATATAGGTAATTTAGAAATTTCGATTCCATTAATTTCTCAGCAACAGAGTATAATTAAAATACAATCACTACAGAAGCAGGCAATAGGCATACAAAAGCAAATAGGCGCTCTGAAGGAGCAATATATTCAACAATTAATATTAAATACATTAAAATAAATGAGCACTAAAATTACCTCTAAGGATATCAATCAGACAGTATGGAAAGCATGTGGGACATTCCGTGGCGTAATCGATCCAAGCCAGTATAAGGATTACATCCTTACTATGCTATTCTTAAAGTATGTGAGTGATTTGCATAAGGATATTTACAAACAACATCTTGAAAAATACAAAGGAGATATAGAGCGTACACACAGAGCAATGAAAATGGAAAGGTTCAATTTGCCACACAATAGTACGTTTGATTATCTTTATGAGCATCGTAACGATACAAATATTGGAGAGGTGATAGATATTGCCTTGACTGATTTAGAAGAGGCTAACCGGGAAAAACTAAGTAGCGAAGACGGCAGTGGAATTTTCCGTAATATCAGCTTTAATAGCAATAACCTGGGAGACGCTAAGGACAAAAATAGTCGCCTAAAAAACCTGTTGAACGATTTTAATGCTATCGATTTAACACCATCCCATTTAGAGAACAACGATGTTATTGGGGATGCCTATGAATATCTAATCTCTTTTTTTGCTAGTGATGCGGGTAAAAAGGCCGGAGAGTTTTACACCCCAAGTGAAGTTTCCACACTTATAGCAAAATTAACAAAGTCTAAACCGGGATCAAGAATTTGTGACCCTACCTGTGGCTCAGCATCATTACTGATCAAAGCAGGTAAAGAAGTTGGATCCAATGACTTCTCGTTATATGGCCAGGAAGCGAACGGAAGCACCTGGGCTTTGGCGGTAATGAACATGTTTTTGCATGGCTTTGATAATGCAACCATTCGCTGGGGAGATACGATTCGCAATCCAAAGCTTAAAGAGGGTGATTCATTGATGAAATTTGATACCGTGATAGCTAATCCTCCTTTTTCTTTGGATAAATGGGGCAAGGTAGATGATAAGGAAGAAAATAAAGCGAGTAACAGTTTCGACCCTGAGTCAGACAAATACAATCGCTTCTGGCGGGGCATACCACCTAAAAGCAAGGGCGATTGGGCTTTTATTACCCATATGATTGAGACACTTAACGAGCATGGGAAAGCTGGTGTAGTAGTACCACACGGTGTATTATTCAGAGGCAGCAGTGAGGGGAAAATACGACAGAAAACAATTGAAGAAAATTTGCTGGAAGCTGTTATAGGTTTACCATCTAATTTATTTTACGGTACTGGCATACCGGCCGCTATTTTAATCTTCAACAAGGCGAAGGGAAAGAATAAGAACGTACTTTTTATAGATGCCAGCAGTAAAGGCAACTACGATGCGGGTAAAAATCAAAACAAGCTTAATAAGAAGGGAATTAAAAATATTATTGACACCTATAGCAGTTTTACTTCAGGCAATTTAGTTCCCGGTATTCTGGAAGATAAATTCAGTTATGTGGCTACTGTCGAAGAAATTGCTGAAAATGCTTACAACCTGAATATTCCCCGCTATGTGGATACGTTTGTGGAAGAGCAAGAGGTGGACATCACAGCTGTACAAATGGAAATTGTAAAACTGGAGGAGGAATTGAAATCTGTGCAAATGGAGATGGATCGATATTTAAAAGAGTTAACGGACTGATGAGCAATTTGAAAAAACGTTCAAAGACTTTTCACAACACAGTTATTCCATATAATTGGGAAGTGATAGAATTTGGTGAATTTGCGGAACTTGAGAAGGGCAAATATGTTCCTGTTGCTAATGAGCATTTCCGCTGTTTAGAACTGGAACATTTTGAACAGGGAACAGGTCATATTCTGGGATGGGTTAATTCATCAGAGCAGAAGAGTACAAAAAATAAATTCAAAAATGGACATGTACTATTTGGGAAACTCAGACCATATTTACAGAAATATTGGCTTGCACAATATGATGGTGTGTGTTCAAGCGAAGTTTGGGTATTGAATTCTAAAAATAAGAAATGTTGTAATAATTTTCTGTTTCGTATAGTTCAATCAGGCCGCTTTATTCAAGTTGCAAATGTTTCATCAGGCTCCAAAATGCCGAGAGCGGATTGGGGTTATGTTTCATCCTTCCCTTTTCTCATTCCACCAATTCCAGAACAGCTAGCCATAACGCATATACTGGATTTAATTGACAGAGCTATTCAAAAAAACAACCAACTCATCGCACAAAAAGAACTTCGAAAAAAATGGCTGATGCAACAGTTGCTTACAGGGAAGAAAAGGTTGATGGGGTTTAATGGGGAGTGGAAGGAAAACAAACTTGAATACTTTATTAAAGAGTATAAACAAAAGCCTAGTGAATTTCATAATTATAATATTTTAACATCTGCAAAAGCTGGCTTAATAATGCAAACAGATTATTATGGAGATAATAGAATTACCAATCGAGATGATGCTGACTATAATGTAATTCCCCCAAACCATCTAACCTATCGTTCAAGAAGCGATGACGGCTTATTTACCTTTAATAAAAATGATTCCGGGTTAACTGGTTTAATAAGTGGTTATTATCCGGTGTTCACCATAATCAATGGTGACATTGATTTTATCTGGAGGTATATCAATTACTACCGTCAAAAGCTGACCAAGTATGCTATAGGCACTTCTCAGCTTGTTCTATCTATAAATGCACTAAAGGAAGCTAAGTTCCATTTACCAAATTTAGAAGAACAAAGGGCTATAGGCAGGGTCTTGCAAGCTGCCGATAAAGAAATACACCTTCTCAAGGCTAAAACCGAGCAGCTTCAAGAACAAAAAAAAGGCTTGATGCAAGTATTGTTAACAGGTAAAAAAAGATTAAACTAAACTTATAAGCATGAGATCAAT
This sequence comes from Pedobacter sp. JCM 36344, assembly GCF_046546555.1. Classification (NCBI taxonomy): domain Bacteria; kingdom Pseudomonadati; phylum Bacteroidota; class Sphingobacteriia; order Sphingobacteriales; family Sphingobacteriaceae; genus Pedobacter; species Pedobacter sp. JCM 36344. The sequence goes on along the minus strand of NZ_JBKHKK010000006.1, from coordinate 6,685 downwards.
AGGAATACAAATTGATGCAAATGAGATCATTTTAGTGGTGCTCAACCGTGATGCAACTGGCATTATTACACAGACAGATGGATGTGTTAAATTCAATATTGCTGACCATACTATTTCAACCCAAGTGCAACAGTTCAGAGATCAAGTAAATAGTACATTTGATTTAATTGCGCCTACTACAATAGGGGTTAAAATGCGAAATGCAAAAGCTACTGCCACTGGAAAGGTTAGGCCCCCGTCGCCCGTTTCTTTTAAACTTGAAGGTATTATTCAACTATATACCAAATGTCCAATTGAATTTGTCTGGTCTCAGACGATTACGGCTTTTAAAAAGAAAAATGGTGCTATCCCAGCATCAAAAAATAAGTATCAGCAGGATGCATACGATATAGCTCATTATTTATTAAGTAAATGAGATAACCATGGAGTTAAATGATGAAGACTGTGTAGAAACCATTCGACAATTTGTTAGGAGTAATCCTGATATAGAAGTATATGATTATATCCGCAGGGGATGTAATGGTGATGTCTATTTTGGGAAAAGAAAGAAGATTGGAGATGATGTTGTATTGAAATTTTATTGGTCACATCCGAATTATGATGAGACAGAAGAGTGCGTGATACTGCATAAAATAAAAAGTGAGAATGTTTTAGAGATAAAAGAATGTCGCTTTCTGCCTCCAAATTTTGCATATTTTTTAACTCCTAAAATATCCGGTGGCGACTTACAAGGGATTATAGATTCCCGACCGGTATCCTCTAAAGAAGCATTGCAAATTGTTGCAGGTGTATTAATTGGATTAACAGAGTTGCATTCTAACCATAGTTTGGTTCATCGTGATTTAAAACCCGGAAATATTTTAATCGATGCAGATACAAATAAGCCTATTATTGCGGATTTAGGAGCTGTAAAAAAAATAGATCAGGCAAATGGATTCGTTACAGCTTCAAAATCCACTTATTTGTTTCTACCACCCGAATCTGTAAAAAAGGATGAGTACTATTTTGAATCAGATATATATCAGGTAGGGATAATTCTTTTTCAGTTACTAAATGGGTTTTTTCCGATCAACGACCCCACAAGATGGTTGTCAAAAAGACAAGAGAATCAATTAATCGCTATTAGAAATTCCAGTCAAAGAAATTTAAAATTCGATGAAATAATAGGAAATAAAATCACAAAAGGTTCTTTAATAAATTCATCAACAATGCCAAAGTATTTGGACGGGATTTATAAAAGAATTATCGACAAAGCTACCCATGTAAACTATAAGCAGAGATATAAGAATCCATCATTTTTTTTGAAGGAAATTCATAAAGCATTGCGGGAAACTCCAAATTATTTGTTTGAAAATGATCTATTAAATATTAGCCACGACAATGGGAAGCAGTTTAAGATTTATGAAAACAACAGGAAAGCTGTCGTGCTCGAAAAGAGTGTTTCGAAGAACGTATGGCGAAAAGATAATAGCCATAAAGGAACAATAGAATCTGCTTTAGAAATAGCAAGAAAAAATTAAGTATATGGCATACAAAATACCCTTACTTCCTATAGGTTTAGAAATTGAAACCAAAGCTGTGTTAAAAAAGACAGCGTCTGCAAGAAGTGCTTTAGCAGAAATGAAAGGAGCCGCCGCCAGCATTCCCAATGAAAATATTTTAATTAGTACCCTTGGTTTACAAGAGGCTAAAGACAGCTCTGCCATTGAAAATATCATTACAACTCATGATGAGTTGTATCAGTCGGATTTTATATCAAAAAGCTTTAGAAATCTGGCTGCCAAAGAAGTTCATAATTATGCCCAGGCATTACGTACTGGGTTTGAAATTGTAAAGCAGAAAGGGTTTATTTCTAATAATCATATTTTACAGATTCAGGCAACTATTGAAGAAAACAGTGCAGGCTTCCGGAAATTACCCGGTACAGCTCTAAAAAATGAACAAACCGGTGAAGTAATATATACACCACCTCAACACCCTGCGGAAATTCAAGAGCTGATGAATAACCTTGAACAGTTTATAAATGACAACAGCTTAAGCGATTGGGATCCGTTGGTTAAAATGGCTGTTATTCATCATCAGTTTGAAAGCATACACCCTTTTTATGATGGTAACGGTAGAACTGGAAGAATCATTAATATTCTTTTTCTGGTGAACGAGGGATTGCTAAATATTCCTATTTTATATTTAAGTCGTTTTATCAATCAAAATAAAGGCGAATATTATAGACTCTTGCAAAAAGTAAGAAGTGAAAGCGCCTGGGAAGAATGGGTGCTTTTTATTCTGGAAGCAGTAGAGCAGACTTCTTTACAGGCCATCCGCGTTATCCAGGGTATTAAGGAGTTAATGTTGAGTCATAAATCCAAAATTAGAACTGAACTTCCTAAAATTTATAGTCAGGATTTATTAAACAATATTTTTAAGCATCCTTATACGAAAATAGATTTCGTAATGAAAGAGTTAGGCGTAAGTAGAATTACAGCTACACGTTACCTCGATGAACTTACCGCTATTGGTATACTGCAAAAAGAGAAGATATGGAAGGATAATTACTATATAAATAAGGGGTTGTTCGATTTTTTAGCTGATGTTAATACCAAGTAGTCATGTATAGAAACGAAAGAGTTTCTATGTGTGAACTTTATGTCGTGTATAGGTAATTGTATTTTTATATATATGATAGCGGCATCATGTATAGAAAATAATCGTAGAAAAGTATAATGGAAACACCCAGCTTTAAGGAAGATCACATTAGTCAGATACCAGCTCTGCAATTTTTGCAAAAGTTAGGCTATACATATCTAAGCCAGGAAGAAGCATTAGCTCTGCGGGCTAATAAAACGACCAATGTATTGCTTGAAGATATTTTGCGTAAGCAACTAAAAGAAATAAACAGCATTAAACTAAGTTCTACCAAAACCGCAATTTTTAGTGATGCTAATATAGAAAATGGAATTCTGGCATTAAAGGATATACCTATGAACGAAGGATATATTTCTGCATGTGAGATCGCTTACAACCTAATCACCTTAGGCAAGGCACTAGAGCAAAGCATTGACGGTGATAAAAAGAGTTTTACCCTTCAATATGTCGACTGGCAGAATATAAACAACAATGTATTCCATATTGCCGAAGAATACAATGTAATGAGAAGTACAAGTAAAGAGCATTATCGGCCTGATATAGTACTTTTTGTAAATGGAATACCATTAAGTGTCATTGAATGTAAGCGCCCGGATAATAAAGATCCAATGGCTCAGGCAATAAGCCAGCAATTAAGAAGCCAACAAGAGGATGGTATAAGAAGCCTCTATGTTTATACACAAACGCTACTTTGCATAAGCTGCAATGAAGGAAGGTATGCGACAAATGCAACGCCCGAAAAATTTTGGGCACATTGGGAGGAAAAATTTAACTCCTCTGAAGAAGAGCAGTCATTTAGAGCCGAATTAAGCCAACTACGAAACACACCATTAAGGATAGAACAAAAAGAAAAGCTCTTTGGAGATCGGTTTAAATATGTCCGCAAGTATTTCGATGATTTAGAGCATGAGAATATTATGCCGGTAAGGCAAGATGAGCTTTTATTTGGTTTATGCAGCCCGGCAAGATTATTAGACTTTACTTATAACTTCATTTTATTTGATAGTGGAGAAAAGAAGATAGCAAGGTATCAGCAATTCTTTGCCATTAAAAAAGCGATGCGGCGTTTAACGCATTTAGAAGGAGGAAAACGTAAAGGAGGAATTATCTGGCATACCCAGGGAAGCGGAAAATCTTTAACAATGGTGATGCTTGCACAGGCTATTGCATTAGATAAGAATATCCGAAATCCTAAGATAATATTGGTTACAGACCGTACAGACTTGGATGAACAAATAACCGGTACGTTTCGCAAATGTGGAATGTTCGTGGAAAATGCCAGTACAGGTCAACGCCTTGTGGACTTACTCCAAAGTAAAGGTGATGCAGTAGTGACAACTATTATCAACAAGTTTGAAACCGCAGTAAAAAGGTTACCAGCTCCCCTAATTAGCCCTGAAATATTTGTTTTAGTAGATGAAGGGCACCGTACACAACATGGCACATTTAATATTGACATGCAAAAGACTTTGCCAAATGCCTGCTTCATTGCATTTACAGGCACACCTCTGTTTAAAAAGGATAAAAAAACATCCGATATATTCGGAGGTGAAATAGACAGGTATACTGTGGATAAGGCAGTTCAGGATAAAGCTGTAGTTCCTCTATTATATGAGGGTAGGCATGCATTTCAGCATGTAAATGAAAAACCAATAGATAATTTTTTCAATTTGGTTTCAGAACCATTGACTCCATATCAAAAGGCTGATTTAAAAAAGAAGTTTAGTAGGGCAGATCAATTAAATATAGCAGATCAAAAGATATATGCCATAAGTTGGGATATCAGTAAGCATTTTAAAGATAACTTTCAAGATAGAACACCCTTCAAAGGACAATTAGTTACACAAACAAAAGAAGCTGCTATTAAATATAAAAATTTCCTGGATGAAATTGGACTTGTAAGTTGTGAGGTAGTAATCTCTCCACCTGATGAACGTGAGGGTGAAGAAAGTGCTTATGGTGAAACATCAGATCGGTTAAAATCATTTTGGAAAAAGATGATGGATGAACACGGCAATTCCAAGCGGTACGATAAAAATATAATCAACAGGTTTAAAAATCAAAAGGCCCCTGAAATTATTATTGTCGTAGATAAATTGCTAACAGGATTTGATGTTCCTCAAAATACCGTTTTGTACTTAACCCGTAAATTGCAGGGACACACATTATTGCAAGCTATCGCACGAGTCAATCGCATTTTTCCTGATAAAGATTATGGATATATCATAGATTATTATGGAGTATTAGGTGCACTAGATGAAGCTTTGGAAGTATATTCCTCTTTTGAAGAATTTGATGCAGATGATTTGGAAGGTACATTAACTAATATAATAGAGGAGATAAAAAAATTACCACAGAAACATGCTGAGTTATGGGATATATTTAAAACTATAGCTAATAAAAGAGATGCTGAAGCCTATCAGCATTTGCTACGGGATGAAGCCATACGAGTTGTTTTTTACGATAAGTTAGCAGCATTTGCTAGAATCCTCAAAATGGCGTTTTCATCTATCCAATTTCACAAGGACACAGAGGAAAAAGTCGTTAATCGCTATAAAGAAGATTTATCTTTTTTTATAAAATTACGAAGTGCTGTTTTACAAAGGTATTCTGATGCTATCGATTACAAACAATATGAAGGACAGATTCAAAAGCTAATAGATACTCATATTCAAACTGACGAAGTTACGGTTATAACTGATCTGGTAAATATTTTTGATAAGGATAAATTTCAAGAAGAAGTAGAGAAAACATTAGGAGAAGCAGCAAAAGCAGATAAAATTGCATCTAGAACTTCCAAATACATTAGTGAAAAGATGGAAGAAGATCCGGCATTTTATAAAAAATTTTCCGAAATGCTGAAAGATGCAATTAAAGCTTACGAAGAACAGCGGATCACCGAATCACAATACCTCAACAAGGTTAAAGATATTATGGGATCTGTTTTGTCTCATACAGATTCAGACATTCCGGAAACTCTTGTCGATAAGGATGTTGCTAAGGCATTTTATGGCGTCACAAAGGAACTGCTTACAAGTAAAGTCAGCGATACGAAGATATTGAATATAATTTCGGCAGAAATTGCTATTGCTTCAGAAAATATTATTGAAAAATTGATTAAGGTTGACTGGTATTCACCAAGTAATATCGACATCCAAAAAAAGATGATACATTTAATAGGTGATTATCTAATTGACGAAGCAAGAGACAAATACCATTTATCTATCACCTTTGAAGAGATTGATACAATTGCAGAACGTATTGTAGAGATTGCAAAAATAAGAAGAATGTGATTAACGAATTTATACAGTTTGGCAGCAAACAAATTGACTTTCAACTAACTTATTCCGATAGAAAGTCACTCGGAATTACAATAACTCCAGAAATGGAAGTGCTTGTTAAAGCACCTACCGATACGCCATTAGATAAAGTCAAGGAAAAAGTAAAAAAGCGAGCACCGTGGATCATCAAGCAACTAAGTTTCTTTTTGTCCTTTCATCCAAAAACGCCAGAACGAAAATATGTGGGCGGTGAAACTCATTTATACTTAGGTAGGCAATATCGGCTGGAAGTTACGATTGGAAATCAGAATGAGGTTAAATATAAGGGGCGTTTTATTGAGATAATTACAAAGGATAAGATAAACACTAAGAGCTTATTGAAACAATGGTATAGAGACAAGGCTAAAATCAAATTCGCCGAGATTGCCGAACCGCTCATTCAGCGCTTTAAAAAATATAATGTTGAGCCTAAAGGGTTATTTATACAAGAAATGCCTACACGTTGGGGAAGTTGTACAACGAAAGGGAAAATAATTCTGAATCCCGAATTAATTAAAGCACCAAAGCCATGTATTGAATACGTAATTATTCATGAGCTTTGTCATCTTATATATCACAATCATACTCAGAAATTTATAGATCTACAGACCAAAGAAATGCGAGATTGGGAAAAGTGGAAGATGAAATTAGAAGCGCTATTAGCTTGATCTAATTAAGGTTTAAGAGGTTCATATTTCGACCTGCGGCAGGTTCATGCATTC